>JALUWZ010000158.1 GCA_027019205.1 Emcibacter sp. | reverse complement strand
TGTTGCGTTGTTTATTTTTCTGGCAATCATGTGTTCCGAGGCCTTTGGGGGGCGGGTGACAGATATGTACGCACAGTCTGCCCATGGCAAGGGCAGTCTTGAGACCTATCTGGCAAAGGTCCCGGCTGCGGAGCTGTTTCCCGGTGCGGAGGGGTATGGCAATCTTATGGACAAGGCCCCCATATCGCCGGTTATGAAAAAGGGCAAAATCGTCGGTTATGCCTTCCTGAATACGGATTTTGTCGGGGCGATCGGTTATTCGGGCAAACCGATAGTGGTGTTGATCGGCCTGGACAAAAAGGGACGGATTTCAGGGGCGCGGCTGGTCAAACATCATGAACCGATTATCCTTGCCGGTATACCCGAGGCAAAAATCACCCATTTTATTGATAGTTACCGGAATATTGATATTCTCGAACTTGCCAAGGAAAAAGGCGGCGAGCCGCCGCCGGTGGATATTGTCTCCGGTGCTACGGTCACGGTAATGGTGATCGATGACAGTATCAAGCGGGCCTCGGTCCGGGCGGCGCGGATTCTGGGCCTTGGCGGACTGAAGGCAGAGATCAGGGTTGCCAGGGCCACCAGAACCGTCATTCCCGGCAAAAGCCGTGAAGAGGAGATTGAGGTAAAGGACTGGACGGGTTTGCTGGAAGACGGATCGGTCCGCCGTTTGAAACTGACCATTAAACAGGTCAATGAGGGCTTTGTCAAACAGGGCAATGCCCGGGCGGTTGCCCGGCCTGAAAAAGGCGCGGATGACGATATTTATATTGATATGTATGTTGCGTCCCTCGCGGTGCCGACCATCGCCAGAAGTCTGCTGGGCAAGTGGGAATATCGCAATTATCAAAAACGCCTCAAAGCCGGACAGCAGGCCTTTATCGTTATGGCCAATGGCCGTTATTCCTTTCGCGGGTCGGGCTATGTGCGCGGCGGCATTTTCGACCGGATACAGGTGGTTCAGGGGGAGGAGGCCTTTCGCTTTACCGACCACGGCTATAAAAATCTGGGTGAGGTAAAGGCAAAGGGCGCCCCTGATTTCCATGAGGTCGCCCTGTTTTACACCCCAAAATCAGCGGTATTCAACCCGGCGGAAAAATGGCAGCTGCAGCTGCTGGTGCAGCGGGCGATCGGGCCATTGGAAAAGGTCTTTATCTCCTATGTCCTGAATTATCACCTGCCGGATCAGTATGTGAAGGTCGTCCAGCCGGTATCTCCGGCCATTCCCCACAACGCGGAGGATGCCAATACGCAGGCGATAAACGCCCTGTGGATGAAGATGTGGCAGGCAAAACCCGTGGATATTGCAATTTTACTATTGGCGATTTTACTGCTGACCATATTGTTCTTTGTCCAGAACCAACTGGTAAAATACCGGGCGCTGACCGACAGAATCAGGCTGGGATTTCTGATCTTTACCCTGTTTTATATCGGCTATTATGCCCAGGCACAGCTTTCTGTGGTCAATGTCTTTGTCTTCGTCAATGCGGTGCTGTCCGGTTTCCGCTGGCAGTTTTTCCTGATGGAGCCGATGATCTTCATCCTGTGGTGTTCGGTGGCGGTCTCGCTTCTGTTCTGGGGTCGCGGGGCCTATTGTGGCTGGCTATGTCCTTTCGGGGCGCTTCAGGAACTCACCAACAAAATTGCCAGATATTTCAAGGTGCCGCAACTTAGTCTGCCATGGTGGCTGCATGAAAGGCTGTGGCCGCTGAAATATATGATCTTTCTTGCCCTGCTCGGGCTGTCGGTATATTCGCTCAATCTGGCGGAACATCTGGCGGAAGTCGAGCCTTTCAAGACGGCTATTGTTCTTAAATTCATGCGGGGCTGGCCCTATATCCTGTTCGTTGTGATTTTGTTGTCCGCCGGATTGTTTATCGAACGTTTTTATTGTCGCTATATGTGCCCGCTGGGGGCGGCGCTGGCGATACCGGGCAAGATGGCGATGTTCAACTGGCTGAAGCGCTACCGCAATTGTGGTGATCCCTGCCATATATGTGCCCAGGACTGTATGGTTCAGGCCATTGATCCCAAAGGCAATATAAATCCCAATGAGTGCCTGCACTGCATGGGCTGCCAGGAAACTTATTTCGACGAAAAAGTCTGTCCGGTGATGATACATAAGTTATCAAAATCGAGAAAGAAAGCTGCGGCAGGGGAAACCGGCCTGCGCAAACCCCGTAAATTAAACAGGGCAAGGGAAATTGATGATCAGGGCTGAAGAAAGTGTGTATGGAGTTTGATCCAGACTTCAGGCAACTGGATATTCTATTATATTTAAACAGGAGAGAACTATGACAGAAGAAGTTAAAAAGTCCGGATTTTCCAGACGTTCCGTCCTTGGCGGGTCCGCTCTTGCTGCGGGCATCGGCATGATGGGGGTTGGTACAATGTTGCCACAAACGGCAAATGCCAAGGCTGATAACGAGGTCGACCCCGGCGACCTTGACGAATATTACGGTTTCTGGAGCGGTGGCCAGTCGGGCGAGGTCCGGATTATCGGCGTGCCGTCGATGCGGGAATTAATGCGCATTCCGGTCTTTAACCGCTGCAGCGCCACCGGCTGGGGCCGGACCAATGAAAGCCGCAAGATCATCATGGAAAATATGCTGCCAAAGGAAAAGGAATTCTGGGCGGACAAGGGCGAATTCCCGATGAATGGTGATCTTCATCATCCTCATATGTCTTTCACCGATGGAACCTATGACGGTCGCTATTTATTTGTCAATGACAAGGCCAATACCCGTGTGGCCCGGATCAGCTGTGACAATATGAAGGTGGACAAGATGATCTCCATCCCCAATGCCGCCGATATTCACGGGCTGCGGCCCCAGAAATATCCCCGTACCGGCTATGTATTTGCCAATATGGAACATCGGGTGCCTTTTCCCAATGATGGCCGGGACCTCGATGATCCCAGTAAATATCATGTGGTCTTTACCGCTATTGACGGTGATGAGATGAAGGTCGCCTGGCAGGTGATGGTTGATGGCAATCTTGATAATACCGATACGGATTATCAGGGGAAATACGCATATTCAACCTGTTATAATGGTGAAGAAGGCACCAATCTGGCCGAAATGACGGCCAATGAGCAGGATTGGGTCGTCGTCTTTGACCTCAGGGCGATTGAAGCCGGGGTCAAGGCCGGTGACTTCAAGATTTATGAAGGGGATGTGCCGGTGCTCGACGGGCGCAAGGCGGCAAAATCCAGATATACCCGCTATATTCCGATTTCCACCAGCCCGCACGGCATCAACACCGCGCCTGATGGAAAATATGTCGTCATCAACGGCAAGCTCAGCCCGACGGCATCGGTGATGGATGTGCGTAAATTGCCGGACCTGTTCAAGGACAAGATAAAGCCACGCGATGCCATCGTTGCCGAACCAAAGCTTGGCCTCGGGCCGCTTCATACCGCCTTTGATCAGAAAGGCAACGCCTATACCACCCTGTTTCTTGACAGTCAGATATGCAAGTGGAATATCGAAAAGGCCATTGCCCTGTATAATGGCAAAAAGGTTGATCCGATCATTCAGAAGCTTGATGTCCATTATCAGCCCGGTCATAACCATACCACCATGGGTGAAACCAAGGATGCCGATGGCAAGTGGCTGATTTCCCTGAATAAATTTTCCAAGGACCGCTATATCAATGTCGGGCCTCTGAAACCGGAGAATGATCAGCTGATTGATATTTCCGGCGATGAAATGAAACTGGTTCATGACGGTCCGGCCTTTGCGGAACCCCATGACTGTATCATGGTTCACCGGTCGCTTGTCAATCCCATGAGCATCTACAGCCTTGAGGACAAAAGGTGGAAAGAGCTTGCCGCCCAGGCCAAAAAAGACGGCTTCGACAGTCTTGACGAGGCCGATGGTGTGGTGCGTGACGGCAAAAAGGTCCGGGTATATATGTATTCATCCGCCCCGACCTACTCGCTGGAGAAATTTACCGTCAAACAGGGGGACGAGGTGACAGTCATTATCACCAATATTGATGATGTTGATGACCTGACCCATGGTTTTACCATTTCGAATTACGGCATCGCCATGGAAGTGCCGCCGCAGGGGACGGCAAGTGTGACCTTCACGGCGGATTCCCCCGGGGTTCACTGGTATTATTGCCAGTGGTTCTGTCATGCACTCCATATGGAAATGCGGGGCCGGATGCTGGTTGAACCGGCGTAAGACAGGTCCGAATGGGTGACCGGACTATAGATAGATTTTGGACTGTGGCGGGGATATTGCTCGCCACAGCCATTTTGCTGGGTAGTGGCCTGAATGCCTCTGCGCGGGATATAAAGATTACCGGAGAATTGAGAAAGACCGTCGCGCAGGCACAGCCCGGGGATCATATTCATTTATCCGCCGGGCGCTATGCCGGCCCGCTCCTGCTCACCCGACCGGTTAAAATCACCGGCGGGCCGGGGGTGATTATCACGGGGAACGGGGTTGGCAATGTCATCACGGTAAAATCACCGGGGGTGAGACTGTCGGGGCTGACGATTACAGGCTCCGGGCTGTTGCTCGAAACCCAGGATTCCGGCATATTCCTGTCAAAGGGGGCCACGGGGGCCATTGTCGAGGATTGCCATATCCTTGATAACCTGATCGGGGTCTATATCTGGGGAGCCAGAAAGGCGATTGTCCGCCATAATATTATTCGGGGCCGACAGGATATGCATGTTAACGAGCGTGGCAACGGGGTGCAGATATGGAATGCCCCGGGCGCCATTGTTGACGGTAACGATATCCAATATGGCCGGGACGGTATTTTTGTCACCACCAGCCGGAAAAACATCTTTCGCAATAATAATTTTCACGACGTGCGCTTTGCGGTTCATTATATGTATACCAATAACAGCAAGGTGATCAACAATGTCTCGACCGGCAATGATATCGGCTATGCGATTATGTTTTCAACCCATGTTGATGTGGTGGATAACAAATCCGTTAATGACCGGGACCGGGGCATATTATTCAATTATGCCAACCATACCAAAATCCTTGGCAACAGGGTAACTGGTGGCCCGGAAAAATGTATATTTATTTATAATTCCAACAAGAATATTATCCGGGGTAATCTGTTTAAGGGCTGTGAAATCGGTGTCCAGTTTACTGCCGGTTCAGAGGATAATGTGATCACCGGCAACGCCTTTATCGGCAACAGGATGCAGGTAAAATATGTCGGCACCCGCTGGCTCGACTGGTCGCGGAATGGTCGGGGCAATTACTGGAGCGATAATACTGCCTTTGATATGGACGGGGATGGAATTGCCGATAATATTTACCGGCCCAATGACTTGACAGACCAGATATTATGGCGCTACCCGTCGGCGAGATTATTGATCAACAGCCCGGCGGTCAAAATTCTGAAATGGGCGCAGTCGGCCTTTCCCGCCCTGCATCCCGGCGGAGTGATTGACAGCGCACCCCTGATGAAAATTCCGCAAAATATGAGAGTTGGCCAATGAATTCCGTCCCTAATATAATGCTGGCAACGGTGACAAAGAAATATGGCGCACTTACGGCGGTTGACGGGGTTGACCTTGCGGTGCAGGCCGGGGAATGTCTGGCGCTGGTCGGCCATAACGGGGCCGGGAAAAGCACCCTGATCAAGATGGTTCTCGGCCTGATTGCCCCGGATGGCGGACAGGTCCGGGTTATGGGGCAGGACCCATTGTCGCCGGGTTTTAAAGAGGTACGCCGGACGATCGGCTTCCTGCCGGAACAGGTGTTGTTCCAGAATAATATGACGGGCCGGGAAACGCTGGAATTTTATGCCCGGCTCAAAGGGGTATCACGGAAGGACCAGAATGATCTGTTCCGCCGGGTTGATCTTCTGGCGGCGGCGGAAAACCGGATTTCGACCTATTCAAAGGGCATGCGTCAGCGGCTCGGCCTGGCCCAGGCCTTGATCGGCACACCGGCATTGCTGATACTGGACGAGCCGACATCGGGGCTTGACCCGGCCTCGCGGCGGAATGTCTATGGTATCCTGAATGAGATGAAGCTTGCCGGCTGTGCCGTGTTGATTTCGTCCCATGCCCTGACCGAACTGGATGACCGGATTGACCGGGTGGCGATCCTCAACCGGGGGCGGCTGGCCGCCCTTGGCACCATCCCGGACCTGCGCCGCAATATGGGGCTGCCGACGGAAATCAGGATACAGGCCCCGGCAGAGTCCTTGCAGCTTGTGGCACAGCATTTCAAAGGCAAATGCCGGCTGAACGGGGTGGCGCAGCTTGACTGTGCGACCCATGAAAAGCTCGCCTTCCTGAAGGACTTAATGGCTCTGGACATCCCGCTTGACAATATTGAGGTCCGCGACCCGAGCCTTGAACAGGTTTTCCTCGCCTATAGCGGACAGGAGGGGCAGGGTGATGAGTGAAATATGGACCCTTGTGACCAAGGAGGCACGCGACGGCTTCAGAAACCGCTGGGTGATTATGATCACGCTGATTATGGCCGGGCTTGCGCTGGGTCTGAGCCTGCTGGGCAGTACGCCGACCGGCACGACGAGCGTCAGCCCGCTGGCGGTAACCGTGGTCAGCCTGTCCTCCTTAAGCATCTTTTTCATTCCGCTGATTGCCCTGCTGCTGGCCTATGACAGTGTGGTGGGGGAGGCTGAGCGCGGGACGCTCACCCTGCTTCTGACCCATCCGGTGAGCCGGGTGCAGGTCATATTGGGCAAATTCATCGGTCATTTATTCCTGCTGGCGATTGCCATCGTGGTGGGCTACGGCATTGCCGGTCTGGCAATAGCCTTCAGTGCGGAGGACGGGTTTGCCGCCCGGGAATGGCAGAGCTTTCTGAAATTGCTGTTATCCTCCATATTGCTCGGCGCGGTTTTCCTTGGCATCGGTTATGTGATCAGCGCGGGCGCGCGTGAGCGGGCGACGGCGGCGGCGATCTCTATCGGGGTCTGGCTGCTGTTTGTGCTGCTCTATGATATGGGATTGCTGGCCTTGCTGGCTTCTGACGGGGGGATGGCGATCAATGGCGATGTTGTGAAATGGTTGATGCTGTTCAATCCGGCGGACAGTTACCGCATGTATAACCTGACTTCCAGCAATGACACCGCCCTGCTGTCGGGTATGGCGGGGTTGAGCGCGGAACACCGGGTATCGGACATAAGCCTGATATTAATTTTGCTTGCGTGGGTTGCGGCGCCGTTGATAGCGGCCTGTGCCATTTTCAACAGGAGGCAGGTATGAGACTTTTTCTGTACGCGGTGACGCTGCTGTTGCTGTTGAGCGGCTGTCAGGAAGAGGCCGGAATACCGGCGCCGGAAAAACTGACCCGGGATGCCACCGGCTTCTACTGTCATATGATTGTCGAGGACCATCCGGGACCGAAAGCCCAGCTTTTTGAAAAGGGCCGCGCCCGGGCGATCTGGTTTACCTCGGTCCGCGATGCCTTTGCCTATAATATCCTGCCGGGAGAAGGGCAGGGGGTGCAGGTGATTTATGTTCAGGATATGGGCCGGGCCGTGAGCTGGA
>JALUWZ010000157.1 GCA_027019205.1 Emcibacter sp. | reverse complement strand
CCCACCCAGAGCATCCCACGCCTTCTGCCCGGCCCCGGACTTTACCAGCGCCCGGTCAATATCGCCGTCCTCTGCCGCGCCGACCCTGCCAATGATCTGCGTCCGGTTGGCCGGATTATAAATGGCGGTTTTTCCGTCAGTTTCTGACCCGACGTCAGCAGAGGCCATGGCCGACAGCAGCCGGTCCACCTCAAGCGGATTGGCCAGATCAACCCCTGCGGCAATTTTGCGCGGCTCCGATTCCAAGACAATATCTACCGGCAGCGGAATTTTACCGTGACGGCGCGGGCTGGCCGCCGTTACCAGCTTTGCCGGGTCCTCTATCAGTTTTTCAACCGCAATCTGCCTGTCCATAAAACGGTTGACGAATGAGCTGTTGGCGCCGTTTTCCAGCAGCCGCCGCACCAGATAGGGCAGCAGATCCCGGTGGGCGCCGACCGGGGCATATACCCGCAGATTAACCGCCCGGTCCACGCTGTCCTGAAGCTGGTCATAAAGCAGGTGGCCCATACCGTGGAGCCGCTGAAACTCAAAATCCCGGTCCGTCCCCGCAAGTTCCAGAACCAGCGCCGCCGTCAGGGCATTATGGGTGGCAAATTGCGGATAGATAACCTCCCGCGCCGCCATCATCCGCTCGGCACATATCTGATAGCAAAGGTCGGTCGTCGGCTTTCGGGTATAGACCGGATAGTCAGCAAAGCCCATTTCCTGGGCATGCTTGATCTCGCTGTCCCAATAGGCCCCCTTGACCAGCCGCAGCATAAATTTCCGTTTCACTTCCTGCCCGAGGGCGATCAGCCAGTCAATCACATAGGGCGCGCGCTTCTGATAGGCCTGCACAACAATGCCAAGGCCATCCCATCCGGCAAGGTCATTGTCCCGGGCGAGGGCCTCGAATATATCAAGTGAAATATCAAGCCGGTCGGCCTCCTCCGCATCAATGGTAAAACCAAGCCCCCGGTCCTTTGCCATGCACGCAAGCCTGCGTATTTTCGGCAGCATCTCTGCCATTACCAGATCCCGCTGAGCAAATTCATAACGCGGATGCAGGGCGGAAAATTTGACCGAGATACCGGAAGCTTCATAGATATTATCCGCATCATTCGCCGCGCCGATCTTGTCAATCGCCTGACTATAGGCCTGAAAATATCGTTCCGCATCATCACAGGTCCGCGCCCCCTCCCCCAGCATGTCAAAGGAGAAGCGGGTGCCGGGCCGGTTATCTTTCCGTCCGCGTTTCGCCGCCTCTTCAATGGTCCGCCCGAGAACATATTGGCCGCCCATAAGGCGCATGGCCTGCATTACCGCACGGCGGATGACAGGCTCGCCGGATTTTGCAACCAGCCGCTTCATCCAGCCGGAGACATTTTCGGTGACATCCGCACCAAGCCTGACAATACCGCCAGTCATCATCAACCCCCAGACCGAGGCATTGACAAACAATGATTGGGATTTTCCCTTGTGGTCCGCCCAGTCGCCGGACTGGATTTTCTCGGCAATCAGCTTGTCCGCCGTCCGGCCATCCGGCACCCTGATCAGGGCTTCGGCGAGACACATCAGCGCCACCCCTTCCTGATTGGACAGACCAAATTCCTGCAGAAAAAAATCCATCGTATCCTGATCATCACTGCGTGCGCGGGACAGGCGGACAAGATCACGGGCCGAGGATACAATCCTTTGCCGGGCGCCCTCTGACAATTTGCTGCTGCCCAGCAGGTCGGTGATACAGCTTTCCTCATCCGCGTGGGTCATGGAGCGGACAAGATGCCGGATTTCAGCAAGATTTTTTGTTCGGGAGCGCATTGATTTACCTCTATTTAAACGATATATCCTGCAATATATCATATCAATAGTGGAATATCTCACTATATTGACTTTAATAGCGTTATTAAATCTAGTAAAATAGCTTTAAAACAGTTTTTTAAACTATTAACACTCTACCATATTAACCGCAAGGCCGCCTTTGGAGGTTTCCTTGTAGGTGACCTTCATATCTTGCCCGGTCTGGCGCATGGTTTCGATGACCTTGTCGAGGGAGACCATATGACGCCCGTCCCCGCTGAGGGCGAGACGGCTGGCGTCAATCGCTTTGACGGCGCCCATGGCATTGCGTTCAATGCAGGGTATCTGAACCAGCCCGCCGACCGGGTCACAGGTCAGCCCGAGATTATGCTCCATGCCGATTTCCGCCGCATTTTCCACCTGTTCCACCGTACCGCCCATCACCGCCGTGAGCGCCCCCGCCGCCATCGAGCAGGCAACCCCGACCTCGCCCTGACAACCGACCTCGGCCCCGGAAATCGAGGCATTCTTTTTGTAGAGCGAGCCAATTGCCGCCGCAGTCAGCAAAAAGTCATGAATGGCTTTCCCGCCCGCCCGGTTGTAGAAACGGTCGAAATAACGCAGCACCGCCGGGATGATCCCCGCCGCCCCGTTGGTCGGCGCCGTGACCACCCGGCCCCCGGCGGCATTTTCCTCATTGACCGCCAGCGCCCACAAGTTGATCCAGTCGAGGATCACTGTCGGGTCGCAGAGCTGTCTTTCCTGACTGGAACATAAATCCTGATAATGCTGGGCTGCGCGCCGTTCAACATTCAAGCCGCCCGGCAAAATCCCGCTGGACCGGCAACCCCGGTCAATACAGCTTTCCATTGCCTGCCAGATGCTGTTCAGACCTGAATCAAGGTCATTTTCACTGATCAGAACCAGTTCATTGGCCCGCATCAGTTCGGCAATCGTCAGTCTGCCATTCCGGCAGAGCGCCACCAGCCCGGCACCATTCTCAAAGGGGTAAGGCACTGGCACCTGTATCTGATCCGGGGTATTTTTCCCCATTTCGGACTCGGACAGCACGAAGCCCCCGCCGACTGAGTAATAATTATCCCGTGAGAGCAACTTTCCCCGGTTATCAAAGGCAGAAAAGCCCAGACCATTGGTATGACGGGGCAGCAATTCATCCATCAGCAAAGATGTATCTGTTGATTCGGCAAAGGAAATCGTCTTCTTTCCAAGCAGGTTAATCCGCCCGTCGGCACGAATTTGTCCGACCTCATCCTGAATGACCCCGGGGTCAATCGTCCCGGGCCTGTGTCCGGCAAGACCAAGCAACAAGGCCCGGTCAACCCCGTGGCCGGGGCCGGTCAGGGCGAGCGAGCCATAAATATCAATATGGAGTTTATCAACCGACGACAACAGGGCGGATTTTTCGAGAGAGAGAAGAAATCTTCTGGCGGCAATCATCGGCCCGACCGTGTGCGAGCTGGACGGCCCTATACCGACTTTAAAAAGATCAAAGACACTTAGGAACATAACCCTGATACCCCGAAAAATACCGCAGAGCTATGCAGCCGCATGCCCGTTTTCTTTATTTGGCGGCGGGATTCCTGTCTACAGACTTGATATGATCAAGCACCCGAAACCATTTGTTGGTCTGACATATCTGCATCGCCTGGGAACGTCCCAGACGGCGGATCAGCTGTTTTGCCAAGGCTTCAACCGTTTCATCAGCCATTTCGTTACCTACTCTTTCACTCATCTTGAATAAGTCATACTGCATGTCTGTTAAATATCAACCGACAATGTGGCAATTTTATGCCTGCACTCCCGATATATTACAGAATATTACCTGTTTCGCCACCATTTACGCCTCAGGGCGGCAATTGTCAACGGCTAAAAGCAATCTGTATCGAACAAGACTCATAAAGGGTTGTAAACAGGATAAAATACGGTTTGGCAAGGCTTAAATTGAAGAATTTTCTTTTTGTAAAAAGCTGTTTTTCGCACAGCGCATAATGCCGACATCCTGCCCGGCCCAGTTTCTTATCGGGGGCTGGGCCAGATCGGACAATCGCGTCATGGCCTTGTTATTCAGAACCCCCAGATGATGCAGCACCGCCATGGCAATCACATGAGCCGCCCGATCGCTGCCGTCATCGACCTTCAGCGCAAGCCCCATACCCTGCTGCGGCAGGGTCAGGGCGTAAACCCCCTCCGCCCCGCATTTGGCTATCCCGGCAAAATCCTTGTCCGCCATCAACAGGGTTTCAGGCCGGCCCGTCCCCGCAACATTCCACGGAAAGGCCCGCATCGCCCGACATACCCGTTCCGCCGCCCCGGTACGGCCCGCCCCCAGCCCCTTGCCACTGCCGAGCCGGGCCAGCCCATAGGCAAACCGCTGTAAAGGCAGGCCAAAGGTCGGGGCGCGACAGGCATCCATGGCAACCGGCATATCTTCGCAATTCACCCCGGTCATGTCGGCAATCAACCGCTTCGTGGCCTGCTGCACCGGATGTTCGGGGTTGATATAGCCAGACAGGGAGACCCCCATATACCGTGCCGTGGTCAGGAATCCCGCATGCTTTCCCGAACAGTTATTATGCAGGGGGCAGGACCCGGCAAAAGCCCCCTGATAGCCCGGATTGCGGCTGATCCACATCGGCAGATGCGTCCCGCATTCAAGGTCATTCACAGAAAGCCCGATCTTGTCGAGCCAGTTTTTTACCTGTCCGACATGATCCTCTTCGCCATTATGGGACGCAGAATGCAGTGCCAGTTCACCCTCCGTCAGATTAAAGGCATCAAAGGCTCCTGATTCGACAGAAACCATGGCCTGAAACGGCTTGACCGCCGAACGGGGATATATCAGGCGGTCCACATCCCCCCACCCCGCCACTATTTTACCGTCCTCATCAACCACCACCACCGCGCCGCGATGGCGGCTCTCAATCAGGTCACCACGTGTCACTTCAACCAGAAGCGGATTGGCCTTTATATCTGTCATAACATCAGTCCCTTGCCGTTATCTCCGCAATATATATTTTTAAAACCGCTTTGGCATGAAAAATAATCGCAGGGATTTATTCTACCGTACGTATTACATAACAGAAGAGGGGATATATCATCATAACAAAACTGGAGAATAGAATGAGACTGAAACAATTATCACTCGCAACATTGATTACGGTTGGTGCCGTGTCCCTGTCCTCCCTCGCCTTTGCCGGCGGCGGAATGCATATGGGCAGGATGGGCGGAGATATGCACCGCTTCATGCATCAAATGATGGATAGCAACAAGGATGGTTCTGTTGACGAGAAGGAATTTCAGGCCTTCCGCGACCAGCATTTTACCAAACTTGATCAAAACCATGACGGAAAGCTGAGCGCAAAAGAATTTGCCATGATGCCCAAAATCATGGCGGAAATGCGTAAAAAAGCCAAAGAAATGGCCCAACAGGAAAGACTGAAAAAGCATTTTGCCAAACTGGATGCCAATGGTGATGGCAAAATCTCCAAGGCAGAATTTGACGCCAAAGGGGAACGCAGTTTTATCCGTATGGATCAAAATGATGACGGCCTGCTGAATAAAAAAGACCGTATGAAAATGATGCATAAAATGAAAAAAATGCATGAAATGAATGACCGTCACTAACTAAAATTATCAGCGGGGCCGGGGGCCTGTGCGCCCCTACCCCGCGCAGCAGGATAATTTTGTCACGTCCTTGCCAAAGCTCTGCGCCGCAAGTTTCAGCCCCTCCACCGTGGTGAGATAGGGAAATATCGTCGCGCCCAACTCTGTTGCTGTCATATTGTTTTTTAGCGCCAGCACCGCTGTCTGAATAGCGTCGGCCCCCTCGGGGGCCATAATCTGCGCCCCAAGCAGCCGGTCGCTATTCCTGTCCGCCACCAGCTTGATCAGCCCGCGCGTATCCCGCGCCGCCAACGCGCGCGGCAATTGATCGAGTGGCAGAATGGACGTCATAACTTCAAACCCGGCCTCCCGGGCCTCGGCCTCATTCAAACCGGCCCCGGCGACCTGCGGATCGCTGAAAACCACCCAGGGCATCGCCCGGTTGTCATATGTGAGCCTGTCGCCCTTCAGGGCATTTAACGCCGCAAGCTTGGCCCCGTAGGCCGCCATATAGACAAATTGATCCCGGCCCGTAACGTCGCCTGCGGCATAGATATTCCCCCGCGAGGTCCGCAGATAATCGTCAACAATGATGCCGCCATTCGCCCGTTGGTCAATGCCCATATCCCCAAGTCCGAGATTTTCCACATTGGCGGTCCTGCCGGTGGTCACAATCACCTGATCGGCGGATATTATTTCTCTTGCCCCCGCCCGGGAAATCACCAGCGATACCCCGTTATCATCACGACGGATATTTTCATATGACAGACCGCTATATAACTCTATCCCCTCCTGCTCAAAATATCCGGCCAGCCCGGCAGATATTTCAGGCTCGGCGCCGGGCAGCAGGTGGCTGCGGGTGATCAACGAGACGTTTACCCCGGACCGGGCAAACATCTGCGCCAGCTCACAACCGATATAGCCCGCCCCCAATATCATCAATGACCGGGGCAGATGGTCAAGTTCAAGGGCGCTGGTGCTGGTCAGATACGGCACGTCGCCAATCCCGTCAATATCAGGCAGGGCCGGGGCGGAACCGGTGGCAATAATGATCTTGCCTGCATGGATTTCCTGCCCGGCCACCATAACCCCGCCTTCTGTCAGGCGGGCGGCGCCGTCAAAATAGCTGATAGCGTCATATTCCGGCAAAAGGTCAATATATTTCTTTTGCCGCAAGGTGGATACCAGATCATCTTTCGCGGCAATGACCTGTTGCCAGTCGGTGATATGGGCCTCGCCGGTGATGCCGGAAAAACGCTCTGCCGTCCGTGCGCCATAGAGCGCTTCGGCCATGCGGATCATGGTTTTTGACGGCACACAGCCGACATTGACACAGGTGCCACCGATCATGCCATAGCCAATCAGGGCAACCCTTGCCCCCTCGCCCGCTGCGGTTATTGCCGCCGAAAATCCTGCTGACCCGGCCCCGATAACGACAAGGTCAAAGGCCCCGTCTTTGGCTTTCACCTTGCAACAATCTGCCATATGCTTTCCTTAAATCTTTTCACATTTTTTATGACGCCACAGGGCATACAGGGTCAGGGCGACAAAAAATACCAGCGCCGGCAGCAGAACATAATCCAGATAACCGGTTAAAGCCGACAGGCCGACAAAACCGAGCAGGATAACCAGCAACGGGGTAAAACAGCATAAGGCCGCAATGGCGGTACCAAGGATTCCGCCGACGAGCAGCTTGTTTTTCATCTTATTTTTTCCCTGAAATATGGGCCGGATAACCGGCATTGGTTGAGGCAAGGGCAATAGCCTCTATCGTTGCCTGTGTCGGATCAAATAGGACCGTTGCGGTTTTTGCCTTGAAATCAACCTTGACATCCCGGACCCCGGCCACCTTTTCCATCGCCTTGCGTACGGTTATCGGACACAGGGCGCAGGTCATGTTATCAATCGAATAAACTGCTTCCCTGTCAGCCTGATCAGAGGCGACGGCCAAATTCCAGCCGCCCAGACTTAGCGTAATAACCATTATGAGGACTGTCATTATATATTTCATATCTGTTCTTCTCCTAATAAAAATACGGCGCCCAATAAGTGATTGTCGCCGCCAGTAAAATCAGCAATGTGGCAATCCACAGGGCCGCCTTGA
>JALUWZ010000156.1 GCA_027019205.1 Emcibacter sp. | reverse complement strand
CTACATTTGGAAAAGAGCCACACGCGACTGGGTATGACATTCAGAAGCTTAAAAATATTGGGCATGCTTCTGTTGAATATAATGAGAGTCTATTTACGCCTCATGAGAGACTGCAGAGGACACATATCGATGCAAGGAAAAGGTTAATTGAAAGTGGGAAGGTTGACTGGGCTACAGCAGAAGTGATGGCTATTGGATCGTTACTGCAAGAGGGGTATAATGTTAGACTGACTGGAGAAGATGTAGAGAGGGGAACCTTCAGTCATAGACACATGATCATGGTAGACCAAAACACTAATAGGAAATACTTCCCTCTGAAGAACTCTTCTTATATGTTTGAGACTAGAAAAGGGAGAGTTAAAGTATTGAATTCTAATCTGTCTGAGTATGGCCCTCTTTCTTATGAGTATGGCTATAGCCTTGAGAATCCTAAGAACTTGTGCATTTGGGAAGCCCAATTTGGAGACTTTTACAATCCTGCCCAGATACTATTCGACCAATACCTTCTTGGGCCTGAAGAGAAGTGGCTGAGACAGTGTGGACTTGTAATTCTTTTACCCCATGGGTCTGATGGAGCAGGCCCTGAACATTCTAGTTGTCACATAGAGAGGCATTTACAGAAAGTTAATTCTCCTGTGTACGATGAAGAAAACTTAACTGCAGGAGACTTGACCCATCAAAAAGCAAATATCCATATTGCTAATTGCACAATGCCAAGCAATTACTTCCATATTTTGAGGAGACAGATGTTGAGGAACTACAGGAAGCCACTTATTATAGCTACTCCAAAGCAAGGACTCAGACATAGAGCTGCAAGGAGTAGTCTGGAGGAGATGAAGGAAGGAAGTAAGTTCAGACCTATTATTATGGATAAGTATATTAGTCAGGAAGGGAAACTAAATAAAATCATTTTCTGCAGTGGAGCTCTTTGGCTTAGAATCCATCAGATTCCTAACTCAGGTGTCGAACATGACAACTGTGCTATTATTAGAGTAGAAGAACTCTCTCCATTCCCGATGAATGAAGTGAAAGAGGCACTGGAAGAGTGTAACTTTGATGAAACAACTGAGGTGTACTATATTCAGGAGGAGAATATGAACATGGGGTCTTACAGCTGGTGTAAAATGCATATCAAGAGAGTTATGAATAGACTTGGAGCTCCAAACACCCTTGTGAAGTATATTGGGAGAGGGCCAGAAGCAACCATGGCTACTGCTAGTTCAAAGGACTTTAAGGCAACA
>JALUWZ010000155.1 GCA_027019205.1 Emcibacter sp. | reverse complement strand
GCCCGCACGCGCCCGATATAGGCGGCGCGTTCGGTGACGCTGATCACCCCGCGCGCATCCAGCAGATTGAAGATATGCGATGCCTTGATACATTGGTCATAAGCGGGCAGGGGGTAGGTGCCCTGTTCCAGAACAGCCTTGCATTCAGCCTCCGCATCATCGAAATGGCGGAACAGCCGGTCGACATTGGCCAGTTCGAAATTATAGGCGGAAAATTCTTTTTCATTCTGCAGGAACACATCGCCGTAGGTAACCCCGTTCCCGTTCCAGTCAAGGTCATAGACATTATCGACCCCCTGAATATACATGGCCAGCCGTTCAAGACCGTAAGTCAGCTCCCCGGTGACCGGGCGACAGTCAAAGCCGCCGACCTGCTGGAAATAGGTGAACTGGCTGACCTCCATGCCGTCGCACCAGACCTCCCAGCCCAGGCCCCATGCGCCAAGGGTCGGGCTTTCCCAGTCATCCTCGACAAAACGGATATCATGCTCAAGTGCATTTATACCGAGAACGCCGAGGCTGTCGAGATAGAGCTGCTGGATATTGTCGGGCGACGGTTTGAGGACGACCTGAAACTGGTAATAATGCTGGAGCCGGTTGGGGTTTTCCCCGTATCGGCCATCGGTCGGACGACGGCAGGGCTGGACGTAAGCCGCCTTCCACGGTTTTTTCCCGAGGGAGCGCAGGGTGGTTGCCGCCTGAAATGTTCCCGCCCCCATTTCGAGATCATAGGGCTGCAGGATAACGCAGCCCTGCTCGGCCCAGAATGTCTGCAGGGCGAGTATGAGCGACTGAAACGCTGTTTTATGGTCGGTCATCGGTTTCCGGTCTTCCTCCACGGGCCAGGGCGGCCTATATGGGCGGAAATTACCGGGCAGGCCCCGCTTCGTCAAGGGTTGATATTGCTTTACAGGCCAAAACGGCTCCACAGGGCGCGGCTTTCCAGGGTGGCGAGAATTTCGTCACTGATTTTGGGCCTGACAAGGCTGATGCCGAGCAGGCTTTTGAGGAACGGTTTGTCTTCCCTGATCCGTTTGAATTTGGTCTTGGGGCCGAATTTTTCCCTGCACACCGTGTGAAGATCGCCGATGCCGTCAACAAGGCCGAGTTTCACCGCGTCCTTTCCGGCCCAGAACTGGCCGGAAAACAGGGTTTTCTGCGCGCCCTTCAGCTTGTCACCCCGGCTTTCCTTGACCAGATTTTTGAAAAATTCATGGATTTCCTTCTGCATGTCTTTGAGAAGTTTGACATCCTTGTCCTTTTCGGGCTGAAACGGGTCGAGGATGGATTTACTGTCGCCCGCCGCATAAACCCGGCGGTCCACGCCGATCTTGTCAATCGCCCGGTTAAAGCCGAACCCGGCGGAGATCACGCCAATGCTGCCGACGATTGACGCTTCATGGGCATAAATCTCCTCTGCCGCCAGTGAAATGAGATAGCCGCCGGAGGCCGCGACATCCTCGGCAAAGGCATAGACCGGGATTTTCTTTTCCTTGGCGATATCCTTTATGCGGCGCATGATCAGCTCGCTCTGCACCGGCGAGCCGCCCGGTGAATTTACCGCCAGCGCCACCGCCTTGAGGTTATAAATATCAAAGGCCCGGGTAATTCTATCCTCGATAGCTGCGAGGTTAAGTGGTTTTGACAGACGTCCACTGGAACCGATAACCCCTTCAAGTGGCAATATGGCAACCACGGGGGCCGGATTTTGCAGAAAGGGCAGCGGGATATTGGCAAGCAGGTCTCTCAGGTATTTTAACATGACTCTATGTCTCTTAAAGTTATTTTTCTATATCAAGGGCCTCACCATGACGCAGGATAGCTTCTGCCTCGGGGGTGAATCTTCCCTCTGATGTATGGACGATCAGTCCGGGTTTCAAGGCAATATTTCCCCGTGCGCCCTTTCGGGCCTGAATAATGACCCGCCGGGCATCCCTGCCTGCGCTTGACCACAGGGGAAAGATGATAATGTCACCGGCCTTGCCATGGAGGGCGGCAATAATATCATCCATCCGGTCCGCCCGCTGGACAAGGGTGAGATGCCCCAGAGGCCGGAGCATCCGCAGGCACAGACCAACCCATGCCCCAAGCCCGACCGGCCCCGCCATATGGGCGCGGGCCTTGCTTGCAAAGGGAGAGGCCGTGGCCCCGTTCTCTTTCAGGTAGGGCGGGTTGGTGATGACATGATGGTAACTGTTGGGGGCGCAGTCCGCCGGCGGGCGGGCAATATCACCGGCAAAATAGTCTATCCTCTCCCCGAAGCCGTTTTCCCGGGCATTCTGACGGGCAAGATCAAGCAGTTCTGATTGCAGTTCAATGCCGTGGAAAATATTATTTTCCCCTTGCCCCTTTGTTCGGGCCAGAAGGCAGCTCAGGATACCGCCGGTGCCACAGCCCATATCCAGAATGCGCTCATTGGGGTCATAGCGGATACTGGCGGCAAGAAAAACCGTGTCTGTGGCAATGCGGTAGCCTTCGGTTGGCTGATACAGCCGGATCGCCCCGCCGAGGAAATCATCCTGTGATATTGTCTTTGATATTTCCTTTGATATTGTCTTTGATATTTTCGGGGTTTCAGCCACTATTTTCCAGCCCTTTTACAATATCAATATCATCCTGAAGGCCGGTTTGCCGAATCAGCCGCAGGGCTTTTTGAGTATTTTCCGCCCCGACCATCATCCGCTGGCCGATGCCGGCAATGCCGCCGCCCAGCAGGCTGGCATGATTTCCCAAAACCATAAAGTCTATATTTTCCGCGTTGAAAAGCGCAGAAATCCGCGATATTAGTACCGTATTGTCGGTTGTAAAAATTTCAATCACACCCTTGCTTTCTCTCGCAATATCTCCTGAAATTATAGTCATTGACCAAGTTATCTTGACCTTTATAGGTCGGCAAGACTATTTTGCACAATGTAAATATATAGTATAAATATCCCGATCAATCATAGCATCAACAGGGGTTTACCGTGGGTGTCGTTATTTCATTCGAAGAAGAACAGGCCAAGGCCGAAACGGCGCTGGTCCGTCTGCAGGCCCTCGTTGCCGACGATATGATCAAGGTCAATCAGACCATTCTCCATAAAATGCACAGCCCCGTGGCGCTTATTCCCCAGCTGGCCGGTCATCTGATCGCGTCCGGCGGCAAGAGATTGCGGCCAATGCTGACCCTTGCCTCATCGCTTATGTGTGGCTATCAGGGGGACCGGCATGCGGAACTGGCGGCCTGCGTCGAATTTATTCACTCGGCCACCCTGCTGCATGATGATGTGGTTGATGAAAGCGACCTCCGGCGCGGGCTTGAGACCGCCAATGCGGTCTGGGGCAATAAATCAAGCGTTCTGGTCGGTGATTTTCTGTTCAGCCGGTCTTTTGAACTGATGGTGGCCGATGGCTCGCTTGAGGTACTGGCAATATTGTCCAATGCGTCGTCGGTTATTGCCGAGGGCGAGGTAATGCAGCTCACCACCGCCAATGATATGGACACCACCGAGGATTCCTATATGCAGGTGATTATCGCCAAGACGGCGGCGCTGTTTGCGGCGGCCTGTGAAATCGGTGCGGTGATTGCGGAGGAAAGTACCAAATCCGGCAAACCCGGGCCGGAGCAGCGGGCGCTCAGGAGCTACGGCAAGAATCTGGGTATTGTTTTCCAGCTGATTGATGATGTGCTGGATTTTTCCGCCGAACAGGAAAAACTCGGAAAATCGGTCGGCGATGATTTCCGCGAGGGCAAGGTAACATTGCCGATTGTCCTGGCCTTTCGGCGCGGCGATGCCGGGGAAAGGGATTTCTGGCGCCGGACGATTGAGGAGCTTGACCAGAAAGAAGGGGACCTTGCCCGGGCCATTGGATTGATGCATAAATATGATGCCCTGACAGATACCATAGAGCGGGCGCGCCATTACGGGGCAATTGCCAAGGATGCGTTGGCAATATTTCCCGAGGATGAATATCGCAAGGCGCTGACAGATATTGTTGATTTCTGTATAAACCGGGCTTATTAGGAAATTTCATAAAAAAAAGATGCCCGATACGCAACCGGGACATCTTTAATACTGAACAATATATTTTTCACTACACAAAACTTATAAATATATGCCTCGCCTAACTATATACCCGGCGAGGAGACGACCGATACACAACAGGGCCGCCTAACTCCACTTCATCGGATGAAGCTCTGAGTTGACGGCGACAGGCCCAGCCGTTGGGGGTCGGATATCGGGCCGTGTCTCCGCCCCTGCTCCAGAGGCAATCTATACTATGCACGGATTGTGCCAGTTTCTGGTTCTGGCGGAAACCGGGCGTTTCCGGGCGCAGACAGGGAAAATTCAGCGTAACTTTTATTGCAAATTGACTAAAATCCCACAAAAATTTGCAAAAAGCGTTGCATAATGCAAAATATCCCTGTTAAGGAATTAATGACTTTCTTGTTATAGGCTTCTGTTGATCAGGCTATAAAATACGGTTTCGGTTTAAAGAAAGTAAATTCACAGATGATAACTTCTACATTCAGGCGGGTCTTTTCAACGGCTGTCCTTGTCATATTTGCGATCACCATATCCGGGCCGTTGCAGGCGTCCGAGGAGGCAACCGGTGAAGGGAAAAAATCGGGCAGGGAACAATATATTGTGGTCCCGCCGCTCGCGGTGCCCATGTATCATAAAGGCCGCATCAGGGGCAATATGACGGTGACCCTGCTGGTGAAGCTGGTGGATGAGGAAAAGCGTGATCTGGCCCGGAAATATCTGCCACGGCTCGGCAGCGCCTATGTGATGGAGGCAAACCGCCTGTCCCATGACTATTTTGATGTTATGCGCCCGGTCAATGTGGCCATGCTTGGCGATGCCCTGCAAAAGGTCACCAACCGGCTTCTGGGGCATAAGGATGCCCGGGTGCTGATCGCCAGCGTAATTGTCAATAAAAGATAATGCCCCTAATGGGCCTGATCCCAATTATCGCCGCTACCGCAATCCACCGTCAGGGGGACTGAAATCTCAATAGCGGGCAGGGCGGCCTTTTCCATGATGTCTTTGACCAGCGGAATGGTCCGGTCAAGCTGTCCTTCCGGTACTTCGAACACCAGTTCATCATGGACCTGAAGCAGCATCCGGGCGTGCAGCCCCGCCCTGTCAAGGGCCGGGGGCATATGAATCATGGCCCGCCTGATAATATCCGCTGCCGCCCCCTGTATCGGCGCATTGATTGCCGCCCGCTCGCTGAATGACCGCGTCATGCCGTTGCGGTCATTGATGCCGACGATATGGCAGCGCCGGCCAAAAATCGTTTCGACATAGCCATGTTTGCGACAAAAATCCTTTGTCTCTTCCATATAGCTGCGGATGCCGGGGAACCGTTCGAAATAGGTATCAATAAATTGTTTGGCCTCGGCGTTAGCGATGCCGAGCTGCCGGGCAAGGCCAAAGGCGCTGATGCCGTAAATGATGCCGAAATTAATTGCCTTGGCCTGACGGCGGATGAGGGGGTCCATGCCCTCGACCGGTACGCCGAATATTTCGGATGCGGTCAGGGCGTGAATATCAATGCCGTCATGAAAGGCCTGTTTGAGATTTTTAATATCGGCGATATGGGCCAGCAGACGCAGCTCGATCTGGCTATAGTCGGCGGCGAGGAATTTATGACCCGCTTTCGGGATAAAGGCCTGCCGGATTTTACGGCCTTCCTCGGTCCGGATCGGGATATTCTGCAGATTGGGATCGTTGGACGCCAGCCGTCCGGTGGTCGTCGCTGCCAGCGAATAGGAGGTATGAATGCGCCCCGTATCCGGGTTAATCTGTTTTTGCAGGGCATCGGTATAGGTGCTTTTCAGCTTGGCCAGCTGGCGCCAGTCCAGCACCCGGGCGGGCAGTGCGTGCCCCTCTGCCGCGAGGCCCTCCATCACATCGACGCTTGTGCTGTAGCCGCCGCTCCTGGTCTTTTTGCCGCCGGGCAGTCCCATTTCCCCGAACAGAATATCACCGAGCTGTTTTGGCGAGGCGATATTGAATTCATGCCCGGCCAGCTCATGTATTTCCTTTTCCAGAATGCCAAGCCGCCCGGCGAAATCATTGGACAGCCGGGCCAGCATTGCGCGATCGACCAGAATGCCTTCCTTCTCCATATTGGCCAGCACCGGAACAAGGGGCCGGTCAAGGGTCTCGTAAACCGTGGTCATGCCCTCGTCCACCAGCCGGGGTTTAAGCAGCCGGTGCAACCGCCCGGTGATGTCGGCATCCTCGGCGGCATATCGGGTGGCCTCATCCAGCGGCACCTGATCAAAGGTGATTTTATTCCTGCCCGTCCCGCAGACCTGCTTGAAGGGGATACAGTCATGATCAAGATGAATTTTTGCCAGCTCATCCATGCCGTGATGATGGACCCCGGCATCCAGCACATAGGAGATCAGCATGGTATCATCGAGCGGACTGATATGGATGCCATGCTTTGCCAGTATCAGATAATCATATTTGATATTCTGGCCGATTTTCAGAATGGCCGGATTTTCCAGCAGCGGTTTCAGGGCCGCCAGCACCCGGTCACGGTCAAGCTGTTCAGGGTCGTTTTCATTATCCCCGAAATCAAGTTCTCCCGACGGGGCTGTCCGGTGACCAAGCGGGATATAGCAGGCCGTACCACTTTTGATCGACAGGGAAATGCCGACCAGCCGCGCCGCCATGGCGTCAAGCGATGTGGTTTCGGTGTCGATGGTGACCTGACGCGCGGCCTCTATCTCGCCGGTCCAGTGCCCGAGCTGATCCATGCTGGTAATGGTCTGATATGACAGGCTCTCGGGCTTCTGGTCCGGCGCGGCCTGAAGACCAGCCGGGGCGTCATTACCCATGTGAGAGAGAATCTTGGCCTGAAGGCTTCTCATTCCCTGTTCCTCAAGAAAGGGCAGCAGGCTTTCGGCGTCAATATCCCGGACTTTCAGGCTGTCAATGTCCGGCAGGCCCGGGACATCACACTCCAGAGTCACCAGCTGTCGGCTGATGCGGGCCATATCGGCAAATTCGATCAGCTTTTCCCGGCGTTTGGTCTGTTTGATCTCGCCCGCCCGCTCAAGCAGGCTGTCAAGATCACCATATTCGCTGATCAACAGGGCGGCGGTCTTGACACCAATCCCCGGCACCCCCGGCACATTATCGGCACTGTCTCCGGCCAGCGCCTGAATCTCGATCACTTTTTCAGGGCCGACCCCGAATTTCTCAAAAACTTCTGCGCGACCGATATGGCGGTTTTTCATGCTGTCAAACAGGGCAATCCGGTCATCGACCAGTTGCATCAGGTCCTTGTCGGACGAGACAATGGTTACCTGAAATCCCTGTGCCTCTGCCCGGCGGGCATAGGTGGCGATGATGTCATCGGCTTCATAACCGTCCGAATCAATCGCCGGCACATTAAAGGCGCTAACCGTGTCGCGGATAATCGGGAATTGCGGTACCAGATCCTCTGGTGCCGGGGGGCGGTGGGCCTTGTAATCGGCATAAATATCATTGCGGAAAGTCTTGCGCGCCCGGTCGAAAATACAGGCCAGATGGCTGGGCCGTTCAGCATCGTCAAGGTCTTTCAACAGCTTGAACAGCATATTGGAAAAAC
>JALUWZ010000154.1 GCA_027019205.1 Emcibacter sp. | reverse complement strand
GATGAGAGAATATTACAGAATAGCCAAGGCGCTTGTGTTTTTTGCCCTGTTGCTGCCGCCGACGATCATATTTAAAAAGCTTAAATTTCCGGGCTACAAGGCCTGGCCGCATCTGGTGCATCGTTCACTGTGCCATGCCCTGAATATCAAGGTAAAGACCTTTGGCGCACCGCTTGAGGGGCCGCCGACGCTTTATGTCTGCAACCATGTTTCGTGGATAGACATCATTGTGCTGGGCCATATCATTAGGGGATGTTTTATCGCCAAGAAGGATATGATAGACTGGCCGGTGCTGGGCTATCTGTCTTCCCTGCAGCGGACGATATTCATCGACCGGGAACGGCGCACGGACGTGGTTGAACAACGCAAGGAAATGCAGGACAGGATGAATGGCGGCGATAACCTTATTCTGTTTCCCGAAGGGACCACCTCTGACGGGGGCAGGGTGATGCCGTTTAAAAGCTCCTTGTTCGGCGTGACGGAGGATGCCATGCATTTACAGCCTGATGGACAGGGCCGCATGGAGGAATTGATGGTGCAGCCGGTGACAATCGTTTATAAACGGATCAATAATATGCCGGCTATCCGGTCCAACCGGCCTTCGGTCGCCTGGTATGGCGATATGGAAATGGGACCACATTTGAAAGCGGTCTTAAGTCTGTTGAAAGTGGATGTGGAGGTTCATTTCCATGAACCGGTTTCGCGCAATCTTTTCAAGACCCGCAAGGAGCTGTCGGCCTATTGCCAGCGGACGATTGAAAACCGCCTGATTGAAAGCTTACGGGGCAGACTGGACAGATGAAAAAACTCTATATCAAAACCTATGGCTGTCAGATGAATGTCTATGACACCGAACGTATGGTGGATGTCATGGCCCATGAGGGCTATGAAGTGACCGAAACCCCGGACGATGCCGATCTTGTGGTCCTCAACACCTGTCATATCCGGGAAAAGGCGGCGGAAAAGGTATATTCCGATATTGGTCGTCTCAGGCTGTTGCAGGACAGGCGCAGCAAAGCGGGGGAGAAGAAATCCCTGCTTGCGGTGGCCGGTTGTGTTGCCCAGGCAGAAGGAGCGGAAATTCAGCGTCGCGCCCCGACTGTTGACATGGTTTTTGGTCCGCAAAGCTATCACCGTTTGCCGGAAATGGCCCGGCAGGCCGGGAAGATCACTGATCAGGGAGCACGTCCCCGCCTCGTGGATACCGATCTTGCGGTCAGCGAAAAATTTGCCGCCCTGTCGCGAAAATCGGTCAGCGCCGGCAAGTCCGCCTTTTTGACGGTTCAGGAGGGCTGTGATAAATTCTGTACCTATTGTGTGGTGCCCTATACGCGCGGCGGGGAATTTTCCCGCCCGTTCGAGGATGTGATGCGGGATGCCGACAGACTGAATGCTGCCGGGGTGCTTGAGGTGACGTTGCTTGGCCAGAATGTCAATGCCTATCATGGCCGGGATGCGGATGATCAGGAATGGTCGCTGGCCCGGCTGATCCGCCATCTGGCAGCGCATACAGATTTCAAAAGGATCAGATATACCACCTCTCACCCCCATGACATGACCGACGAGCTGATTGCGGTTCATGGCGAGGTCGCGCAATGTATGCCCTATCTGCATCTGCCGGTACAGTCCGGCTCGGACCGGATTGTCAAGGCGATGAACCGCCATCATACCATTGCCTCCTACCTGAGAACCATTGAGGCTATTCGCGCTGTTCGTCCCGATATTGCCCTGTCCGGCGATTTTATTGTCGGCTTTCCCGGCGAAAGCGATGCGGATTTTCAGCAGACCATGGATCTGGTGCGCCAGGTCAATTATGCCCAGGCCTATTCCTTTATGTATAGTGAACGTCCCGGCACCCCGGCGGCGGGACGGGAGGATCAAGTGGAAAGCCATGTCAAGTCGGCCCGGCTGGCCGAATTGCAGGCCGAACTGGACCGTGGACAACGCGCCTTCAATGACGCTGCGGTCGGCAGGGTCATGACGGTGCTGCTGGAACGGGAGGGACGGGAGCCGTCTCAGCTTGTCGGCAGAAGCCCCTATATGCAGGCGGTTCATGTCGATGTCGGGGGGCGCGAGCTGGCACAGAAATATCTCGGTCAGATGGTTGAGGTAAAGATCGTCAGTGCCGGACCGCGAAGCCTGAAGGGCGAGCTGAGTCTCACATGAGTAAAAGTGGCACCATAACCCTTGAATTTGAGGATAACAGCCGTCTGTCGATGCTTTACGGCGAACATAATAGCAATCTTGCCCGGATCGAACAGAAAACCGGGGCGAGTTTTACGGTCAGGGGAAATATCCTGGCAATCAGCGGGACCGGACCGGCCTGTGACACGGCCCGACAGATTATCATAAGTCTTCATGACAGGCTGGACAGGGGGGCGGACATAAGTATCGGGGATGTTGACGGCGCGATCAGAATGGCCGACTTTTTTGACAGACCCGCAGAGGAGAAAATCAGCGAGCGCAAGGATATCGCCAGTGCGGAAAATATCATCCGGACCCGCAACGCCGTCATTTCCCCAAGGTCCCGCAATCAGGCCCGTTATATCAAATCCTTGCGGGAAAATGATATGACCTTTGGTCTTGGCCCGGCGGGAACCGGCAAGACATTCCTTGCGGTGGCAATGGCGGTGTCCTTCCTGCTTGAGGGCAGGGTGGAGCGGATTGTCCTGACCCGTCCGGCGGTCGAGGCCGGGGAAAAGCTCGGGTTTTTGCCGGGGGATATGCGGGAGAAGGTCGATCCTTATCTGCGGCCGCTTTATGATGCGCTTGAGCAGATGATTTCGCTGGAGCAGACCGAACGGCGGCTGGAAAATGGCGATATAGAGGTCGCGCCGCTGGCCTTTATGCGCGGGCGGACCCTGTCCAATGCCTTTGTTATTCTCGACGAGGCGCAGAATACCAGCCCGATGCAGATGAAAATGTTCCTGACCCGTTTTGGCGAAAATTGCCGGATGGTGGTGTGCGGCGACCCGTCACAGGTTGACCTGCCCGACGGTACCCCGTCCGGATTGCATCACGCGATGAAAATACTGGCGGATATTGACGATATTTCAATCATTCAGTTTAGCGCTGATGATGTGGTGCGTCATCCGCTGGTGGCAAAGATAGTCAGGGCCTATGACAAGGCGGAAAAAGCCTGAAATGATGCTTGATAATATTGACGTTGAGACAAGTCTGCAATCCGCCCTCTGGCAGGATCACTTCCCTGAATATGAAGATCATATTGCCGCCTGTCTTGAACAGTTTGTCCTTATGGTCCCGGAGGCACGGAATTTCAATCGTCTGCCCGGACTGGAACTGAGCATCCTGTTTAGTGATGATGACAATATCCGCCAGTTGAACCGGCAGTATCGGCAGATGGACAAGGCGACCAATGTATTATCCTTTCCATCCTTGTCCGGGGATGATATCGACTGTCTTCTGATTAAAGTCCGTATGGTTCCGGAATTTCCTGTCCTGCTTGGGGATATTGCCTTTGCCTTTGAGACGATCGACCGGGAAGCACGGACGCAGGGCAAAAAATTCCCGGATCATTTCTGTCATCTGTTCCTTCATGCTATGCTGCATCTGCTGGGTTATGATCATATTGAGCCGGGGCAGAGAGGCCGGATGGAAACCCTGGAAAAGAAGCTGTTGGCAAAACTATCTATTGACGACCCCTATCAGGATTGAGACAATCACTGCGGATATATTATGGTTAAAAGACGATGAATAGAGAAGAAAAACCCCCAGCCGGACAGGCACCTGTATCGCAGGGGATGGAAGGCGGTTTTCTGAACCGGCTTAAAAATTTATTCTCCGGTCACAGGGGGGATAATTCGCTCAAGGAAAGTCTGGAAGAGGTTATTGACGAACTGGAGGATGACGATTCCTCGCTCGGCGAGGAAGAACGGGCGATTATCAAAAACACCCTCACTTTCAGAAATAAACGTGTCGATGACATTATGGTGCCGAGAACCGATATCATTGCCGTCGAGGCCTCGTCAACATTTCAGGAAGTGATGGATGTCTTTGTTGCGGGAACCACTTCGCGGCTGCCGGTGTATCGGGCAACTCTTGATGAAGTCATTGCCATGGTCCATATCAAGGATGCCTTTCGGGTGATCGTGTCTGGCGGTTCGGATGACAGGGAGCGAAATCTGCGCTCCATCCAGCGGCCTATCCTGTTTGTTCCGCCGTCGATGAAATTATTTGATCTGTTGACCAAGATGCAGTCAACCCATATCCATATGGCCCTTGTGGTTGATGAATATGGCGGGACCGACGGACTGCTGACCATCGAGGATCTTGTCGAGCAGATTGTCGGCGATATTGAGGACGAGCATGACGAGGCGGAGGAAGAACTGCTGCGCGAATTGCCCGGCGGTGATCTGGTCGCTGATGCCCGTCTGGCGATTGAGGATCTGGAAAATCTGCTCGGGCTTGATCTGTTGACGGATGATGAGGATGACGATGTTGATACGCTGGGCGGGCTGCTATTTACCATCGCGGGTTATATTCCCGAAGTCGGGGAAATGATCGAGGATAAAAACGGTGTGCAGTATAAAATTGTTGATGGCGACGCCCGGCGCATCAAAACGGTGCTGATCCGGCGGGGAGGCAAGGTGGGGAAAAGCCCGGAACAGCCCTCCGGCCAGCGGGCAAAATCAAAAATATGATGGCAGGGAGCATTGATATATTTCTGGACTGGCTGGACCGGCGGCCAGCCAGCCACAGGATGGGGTTGCTGCTGCTGGCCGGCGGGTTGACGGCTTTTTCATTTGCGCCTTTTTATCTTTTTCCGTTGCTGGCAATAAGTTATCCGCTGTTGTTGCTGATCCTGTTCAGGAGCCAGCGTTTTCCCGAGGCCTTTTTTCTGGGCTGGTGGTTCGGTTTTGGCCAGTTTTTTACCGGCTTTATCTGGCTGTCGTCGGCCTTCGCGGTTGATACTCGTTATCCGGGCTGGCTTGGTTTTCTTGCCGTAGCAAGTCTCGCGGCTCTGCTGGCGATATATTCGGCTCTGGCGACAGCTTTGGTCTGGAAATTATTTCACAGGAAAGATACGGGCATATATGCGGTGCCGATCGTGCTGTGCTTTACCATTCTGTGGAATCTTGCCGAATGGCTGCGCGGGCATCTTTTTACAGGTTTTCCGTGGAATCTGGCCGGGTATACATGGGGGTTTTCCGATATCATGCTTCAGTCATCGGCGATCTGGGGCATATATGGCCTTGGCCTGCTGACGATATTCCTGGCGCTTGTCCCCTATATTCTGATTACGGGCCGGGGGCAGCCGAAAACGGTCTGGGCCGCTCTTGCCGTATCTGTGCTGATTATTGCCGGGATGATTTTTTACGGCGCCGGGCAATTATCCGGGCCGACAAAATTCCGTGATGATGTCAAGCTCAAGATTGTCCAGACCAATATCAGCCAGAAAGATAAATGGGACCCGGCAAAAAAGGCTGATAATTTTATCAAATATCTCAAGATGAGCAAAAGCCGCCCGGCGGAAGGCATAACCCATATTATCTGGCCGGAAACGGCGGTGGTCTATTTCCTTGACCGTGAGCCGTCGCGCCGTTATCTGATCGCGGATATGCTGCCCGCAAATGCGGTATTGATGACGGGTTTTCCGCGCATAAGGCGACGGCCTGAACTCAAGGCGTGGAATTCCTTTGCAATCATTGATGCAGAGGGCCGTGTGCGGGATATCTATGACAAACAGCATCTTGTCCCTTTCGGCGAATATACCCCGGGTTTTTTACATAAATCCCTGTCCTTTCTCGGGCTTGGTATGCTGGTTGACGGGCTTTCCTACAGCAAGGGGGATGGCAAGCGAACCCTGCATCTGCCGGGCATGCCGCCGGTCGGAGTTCTGGTCTGTTATGAGGTTATTTTCCCCGGGGCCGTGGTGGATAAAAATGACAGGCCGGACTGGTTGCTCAATATTACCAATGATGCGTGGTACGGAGATTTCAGCGAACCCTACCAGCATCTGGTGCAGACCCGGGTGCGGGCGATTGAGGAAGGCCTGCCGATTGTCCGTTCTGCGGGTACCGGAATCTCGGCGGTGATAGATGCCCGGGGGCGGGTGATCAAGAGTCTCGGCCTTGACAGGCCGGGCGTTATCATATCGCGCCTACCCGTAAAACAAGATATATCTACATTATACTCCAGAAATAGTGATTGGATATTTTTCGGCTTTGTGATATTCATATTTATATTAAATATTTTGTTCCAGAGGTGTTTTTTATGGCGACGTACGGTATTGCCGTAGCCGCATTCTATGTGTATGATATGTCGTAAGGGGTCGGTTAATTCAAGTCTGTATAAGTAATAAAATAGTTGGAACAAAATAATGAATAAACAAAAAAAACCTGAACCTGTGGATGTCCATGTTGGTTCCCGGGTTCGTCTGCGCCGAACATTATTAGGGATGAGTCAGGATAAACTTGGCAAGGCTCTGAATTTGACTTTTCAGCAGATTCAGAAATATGAACGCGGGGCAAACCGGATCGGGTCAAGCCGCCTTTACAAGCTTTCCCAAATTCTGGATGTTCCGATATCTTTCTTCTTTGATGATATGCCGCCTGAGGTCACCGGAAAAGCCGCAGGCATGTCTGAAAGCGGCAAACAGTCCTTTGAAGTCGGGCAGTTGTCCCGGCGCGAGACACTGGAACTTGTGCGGGCCTATTACCGGATCAAGGATCCTGCCGTTCGCAAGAAGCTGTTTGAGATGGTCAAGGCCCTGGGCAAATCTTCTCTTAATATGGAGAATGACTGACCCTGACATGACCGGGTCCCGGACAGCCTGCTTTGTGCATTTGAGGTCTCTTTAATGGGGTTATATAATTTTGCCAGATCGCTTCTTTTCGCTCTGTCGCCGGAGAGGGCGCATGGTCTGGCATTATTTGGCCTGAAATGCGGATTTATTTTTTCTGACCATCATATAGATGACTCTGTTCTGGCGATCAGGCTGTGGGGTATGGATTTTGCCAATCCGGTCGGACTTGCCGCCGGGTTTGATAAAAATGCCGAGGTGGCCTGTGCCATGCTTGCCCAGGGGTTCGGCTTTGTCGAAACCGGCACCGTTACCCCGAAACCGCAGGCGGGAAACCCGAAACCCCGCCTGTTTCGCCTGCTGGAGGATCAGGCGGTTATAAACCGTATGGGATTCAATAATCTGGGCCTTGATGTCTATGCGAGAAATCTGAAACGCCGGGCCGGTCTTGGCAAATGCGGTATCGTCGGGGCCAATATCGGCGCCAACAAGGACAGTGAGGACAGGATAGCGGATTATGTTACCTGTCTCCGGCGTCTGCTCGGCCTTGCCGGTTATTTCACCATTAATATTTCTTCCCCCAATACCCCGGGGCTGCGGGCGTTGCAGGGCCGGGACGCGCTTGATGATCTGCTCGGGCAGCTGGTCGCCGTCCGTCGGGAGGCCGTGGGAAGCACCCGTCCGCCTTTGCTGGTAAAAATTGCTCCTGACCTTGATGAAGGGGAACGCCGGGACATTGCCGAAATCATTTTGAAGAATGATATAGACGGGGTGATTGTCAGCAATAGCACCACAGGCCTCAGGGAAGGCCTCACTTCGGAATTTTCGGGGGAGACGGGCGGCTTGAG
>JALUWZ010000153.1 GCA_027019205.1 Emcibacter sp. | reverse complement strand
GCATATCATTGACATCCAGCGTATAGGGGATAATCAGTTGTGCTTTATGGTTCCCCCTGACCCAGAAGGGCAGATCATCGCTGTAATCGTCGGCATCATAGAGAAAACCGCCCTCTTCGATGACCAGCGCGCGTGTGTTCGGACTGGTGCGCCCCGTGTACCAGCCCAGCGGTCTGTCCCCGGTGAGCTTGCGGAAAATCTCTATGGCACGCTTCATATGCTCCTGCTCGACCGCGCGCGGAATATTCTGATAATTGATCCAGCGATAGCCGTGACAGCAGATTTCATGACCATGGTCAAGAAAGGCTTTGGCCATTTCCGGGTATTTTTCCAGCGCCATGGCCACGGCAAAGATCGTCACCGGAATATCATATTTTCTGAGCAGATTGAGGATGCGCCAGACCCCGGCCCGGCTGCCATATTCATAGAGCGATTCCATGCTCATATGGCGCGCGCCCGGCACCTCTGCCGCGCCAATGATTTCCGACAGGAAAGTTTCGGCCCCCGGGTCGCCGTTCAGGATGGAATTTTCCCCGCCTTCCTCGTAATTCAGGACGATCTGAACCGCGATCCGCGCCCCGCCGGGCCAGCGCGGGTCGGGCGGGGTCGGTCCGTATCCCCGGTAATTTCTGTTATCCTGTATGATATTTTCAGCCATAATAACTATCTATAATTAAATAATATATTATAAATTGTTTTAGATCATCATGTCAAATTGTAAACAATTTTAGTTGCAATTCGCTTTTGGCTCTGAAACAATGTATATTCTGAACAGAGACTCTATCATGAACAGGCCGTTATGGGAAAACTGACAACACATATTCTGGACACATCGTCAGGACAGCCGGGCAGGGATATTCAGCTGCGTCTTTATCGTTGTGGCGGGGCCGGGGATAGCCTGCTGGTGAGCGCCCGGACCAATGATGATGGCCGCTGTGACGGCCCGCTGCTTGCGGGCGCGGATATGCAGTGCGGGACCTACCGCCTTGAATTTGATGTGGCCGATTATTACCGCGCGCAGGGTCTTGATTTGCCTGAGCCGCCATTCCTTGACAGGGTTGATATTCGTTTCGGCATTGCCGATGCGGACAGTCATTACCATGTGCCGCTGCTGCTGTCGCCCTATGGCTACAGCACATACCGGGGCAGTTGACCAATGTCGGATAGCGTGCGGTTTCTGCTTGATGGCAAAATCAGGGAAGTGAAGGATGTTGAGCCAACCCGGACCCTGTTGTCCTGGCTGCGTTACGAGAT
>JALUWZ010000152.1 GCA_027019205.1 Emcibacter sp. | reverse complement strand
AGGTGATCCATCCACATATCGGGTGACCCATCATGACACCAGTTGGAAACCGTTGGTGAAAGCTGAAGAATCGTATCGGAAATCCCGTGACCCATACGGGGAATGGCATAGCCGGATTATCGAATGGGCAGAAACCGCAGGGGAATAGAAAAAGTGGTAGATAATTCAATTATCTACCACTTTCAATTTAATAGGTAGTTACGATGACTTTACCATCACCGCCATGACCTGGGGGGTGGATTAAACCATAAACCGTATTTGATGCTCTACCACCCGCCCCTCCCCCACCAGGCACTCTACCGTGTGGTGATGCTACTCCCGTAGAATCAGAGACCCCACCGTCCCCACCGTAGACTGAGAACCCACCTATAGCTAGTGGGGGCACGCTACCAGAACCATCAGGAATTCCAGCCCCCTGCGCCCCGCCAGCGCCTCCCCAGACTGCACTACCACCATTCCCGCCGCCACTATCCCAGTGAGTTCCGGCTGCGCCTAATACCGCCCCTAATTCCCCATTAGGCACGAAAACACTACGCCCGCGACCTTCGAGGGGATATCCGGTAAATCCGCTATACCCACCAGGTGCTACAAATGATGCAAACGATGAATACCCACCAGTGATGGTAATGGGGCTGGATACGGGTGCACCCACCCCCACTACCACTGCCACAGTAGCATTAAGATCGGATAGCATTACAAATTGCTCAAAATAAGCGCCACCACCGCCACCAGCTCCATCTGTAACAAGAATAGATTGAGTGCCATTAGAACTAGCAGCACCAGCGCCACCCCCACCCCACAATTGGACTCTACAAATTGATCCGTTTGAGGGTTTGGTCCATACCCCCGAAGCCGTAAAGGTTTGGACATCAACAGGGGCACCAAACGCACCACCCTGTGCTGCAACCGCAGCAGCAATATTAGCAGGACTGGCAAGGCTTGGTTTAGTGCTGGTCCCAGTAACCCAATCAGCATCAGCAGTAATGCCGCTGAATGATACCATTTCCCACACTGAGGCAGCGGTCTTGTGGAATATTGCAGTATCCCCAACAGCCACAATAATATTATTACCGCCCAGCAGCCGAAGATCAACCCCGTTGACCAACGTAGCTGGACCAGCGAATGTCAGCATAATAACTGATCCGATCAGGAACGTGCCAACCACAGGCTCAATCCGGCTGATCGCAGCATTCCCCAATACCGTAAAACTATTACCCGTGGGGGTAATTGCCAGTATAGAGGCACTTGCTACATCAGCACCTTTGGACCAATACACTGAGTGACCATT
>JALUWZ010000151.1 GCA_027019205.1 Emcibacter sp. | reverse complement strand
TGCGGCATTCTGAATAATTTTCAGGCCGTCGCGCAGCCACTGTACCGCAGACCCGGCACAGAAGAAACTGCCTTCAAGGGCATAGGCGGTCTCGCCCTTGATCTGATAGGCGACCGTCGCGAGCAGCCGGTTTTGCGAACGGATAATTCTGTCCCCGGTATTCATCATGATAAAGCCGCCGGTGCCGTTGGTGCATTTTATCCCGCCTTCTTCCAGACAATTCTGCCCGACCAGGGCGGCCTGCTGATCCCCGGCAATGGCGGTAATCGGCATGGACTGTCCGAACAGGCTTGTCTCGCCGAAATGATGATCACAGCCATGAACCGTCGGCAGCAGCGCCGGGGGAATATCAAACAAGTGCAACAGATCAGGGTCCCACGCCATATCGCGGATATTGAACAGCATCGTGCGCGAGGCATTGGTTACATCCGTCTTGTGAACCTTGCCCCCGGTCAGGTGCCACAGGATAAAACTGTCCACCGTGCCAAAGGCCAGCTCGCCGCATGCCGCCCTTTGACGCGCCCCGGTGACATGGTCCAGTATCCAGCTGATTTTTGTTGCGGAAAAATACGGGTCAAGCAGCAGACCGGTCTTCTCGCTGATTATCGGCTCGTGACCATCCTGTTTCATTTTCCGGCATATATCGGCGGTTCTGCGGTCCTGCCAGACGATCGCCGGATAGATCGGCTCGCCGGTTTTACGGTCCCAGATCAGGCTGGTTTCGCGCTGGTTGGTGATGCCGATGGCGGCGGGGAAAGCCCCGCCGGGCAGGTGATCAAGGGCGTCCCTGACCGTTGTCATCACCGTTTGGATAATCTCCATACCGTCATGCTCGACCCAGCCGTCTTTCGGAAAATACTGGGTGAATTCCTGCTGCGCGGTTGCCGCCACCTGTCCCTGATCATCAAAGATCATTGCCCGGCTGCTGGTGGTGCCCTGATCAATGGCCAGAAGATAATAGGTCATGGCGTTCACCTGCATTTACATATGAACAGCCCGGCCATCGGTTGCCATCGCCGCCTCGCGCACGGCCTCGGTCTCTGTCGGATGGGCATGACAGCAGTAAGCAATATCTTCCGCCGTCAGGCCTTTTTCCACCGCAAGCGTCAGTTCGGCGATCATATTACCGGCATCTGCCCCGATGATATGGGCGCCAAGAATTTTATCGGACGCCGCACAGCTGAGGATTTTGACAAAGCCGTCGGTCTGGCGGTTGACCTTGGCCCGGCTGTTGGCGGTAAAGGGAAATTTGCCGACGGTATAGGCCACCCCGTCAGCCTTCAGGGCCTCTTCGCTTTTGCCGACAGAGGCTACTTCCGGCATGGTATAAATCACCCCCGGAATGGCGTCATAATTGACATGACCGGCAAAGCCCGCAATGATTTCGGCGACCGCCGTGCCTTCATCTTCGGCCTTGTGGGCGAGCATTGCCCCGCGCACCACATCCCCGATCGCATAAATGCCCTTGACGCTGGTCTGGAAATGCTCGTCAATTTCCACCTGGCCCCGGTCGGTCATGTTAACCCCGACCTCTTTCAGCCCGAGACCTTCTGTATAGGGTTTGCGGCCCACGGCAACCAGCACCCTGTCGCATTTGACCGATTTGGCCTCGCCACCTGCCGCCGGCTCAAAGGTGACGGTAAGGGTTGTTTTGGTTTTCTTCACCCCGGTAACCTTTGATTTCAGGTTAAAGGTAAATCCCTGTTTTTTCAGGATGCGGGCAAAGGTCTTGCTGACCTCGCCGTCCATTTCCGGCGTAATCCGGTCCATAAATTCGATGACCGTGACGTCCGCACCCAGCCGCTTCCACACCGAGCCAAGCTCAAGCCCGATCACCCCGCCGCCAATCACCACCAGATGCTTTGGCACCTTGGGCAGGCTGAGGGCGCCGGTCGAGGAGACAATCTGTTTCTCGTCAATATCAATGCCGGGCAGGGTGGCAACGTCGGAGCCGGTGGCAATGACGATATTCTTTGCCGCCAGCATTCTCTCGCCGCCTGCCGTCAGCGCCACATTGACACTTCCCGCCGCCGGAATTGACCCCCGGCCCTCAATATATTCAACCTTGTTTTTCTTCAGCAGAAAGGCCACCCCGTCGGTCAATGCCTTGACGGTTTCATCCTTGGACGCCATCAGTCTGGCAATATCTATCGCCGGTTTGCCGCATTTTATACCGAATTTCTCCATGCCATGTCCGGCTTCTTCGAACAGCTCGGACGCATGGAGCAGGGCCTTTGACGGCATACAACCGATATTCAGGCAGGTGCCACCAAGCGCGCCGCGCATCTCGACACAGGCCACACTCAGGCCAAGCTGCGCCGCCCGGATTGCTGCGACATATCCCCCCGGGCCGCCGCCAATAATCACCACATCAAAATTATCAGACATTTATCTATTCCTTATAAATCGAGAACCAGCCGCTGGGGGTCTTCCAGACATTCCTTGACCCGGACCAGAAAGGTCACCGCCCCCTTGCCGTCAACCACCCGGTGATCATAGCTGAGCGACAGATACATCATCGGTTTGATGACAATCTGATGATTTTCAACCATGGCCCGTTCCTTGATTGCGTGCATGCCGAGAATGCCGGACTGCGGCGCATTCAGAATTGGCGAAGACAATAACGAGCCGAAAATCCCGCCATTGGAAATGGTGAAGGTGCCGCCCTGCATTTCCTCCATGCTGAGCTTGCTTGTCCGCGCCCGGCCACCAAGCCGGACAATTTCCTTCTCAATTTCAGAAAAGCTGCGGTCCTGACAGTCGCGCACCACCGGCACCACAAGTCCCGCCGGCGTACTGGCCGCAACCCCGATATGGTAATAATTTTTATAGACGATGGCATCATCGCGGATTTCCGCGTTGACCTCGGGAATTTCTTCCAGCGCCTGAACGCAGGCCTTGACGAAAAAGGACATGAAACCGAGCTTGGAGCCATGCTTTTTCTCGAACATCTCCTTATAGCGGTTGCGCAGGGCGATCACCGCTGACATATCAACCTCGTTATAGGTGGTCAACATCGCGGCGCTGTTCTGGGCATCCTTCAGGCGTTTGGCAATCGTCCGGCGCAGGCGGGTCATGGGGACGACCTCTTCCCGGGGCAGGGCATCCGGCACAGACACAATATCCGGGGCGACAGCTGCTGAAGAAGGCCCATGCTCTAGAAAGGCCAGCACATCGGATTTTGTTATAATCCCGTCCGGACCCGTGCCGATAATTTTATCAAGGTCCACGGCCTGCTCTCCGGCAACTCTGGCGGCAGAGGCCCGCACCCCTCCGGCGGCAGGGGCTGTCGCTGTTTTGGCAGCAGCCGCATCTTTTTCCGCAGATTTCGGTGCCGATTTCGGTGCAGGTTTCGATGTTGCCGGGGTCTCGGCCACGTTACCGTGCGCCGTCTCGTCTATTCTGGCGAGAAGGGCGCCAACCCCGACCGTTTCGCCCTCTTCCACGACAATCTCTGACAGGGCGCCGCTCACGGTGGCATTTACCTCAAGCGCTACTTTATCGGTTTCAAGTTCGCAGATCGGTTCATCAACCGTAACCGCGTCCCCGACTGACTTAAACCATTTGCCGACAGTCGCCTCCGTGACGGATTCGCCCAGTACCGGAACATGGATTTCGATGGCCATTAGCCCTACTCCTTTTATTCTTTATCTCTCGGGTGATTATTCAAGCGTCAATGCCTGATTCACCAGGTCTTTCTGTTGTTTGGCATGAAGACTCGCCTGTCCGGTTGCCGGGGATGCCGCAGCGGGCCGACCGGCATATTTCGCCCGGCTCACCTGCACCCCGCAGTCGGCCAGACTTTCTTCAAGCCGGTGGTCGATAAATGACCAGGCCCCCATATTCCGGGGTTCTTCCTGACACCAGATAACTGTTTCCATATTACTGAAGCGCGATAATTCCCGAACCACTGCGTCATGGGGATAGGGATAGAGCTGCTCAAGCCGCAGAATATAGGTATCGGCCATTTCCCGTCTGTCACGCTCATCCAGAATATCAAAATAGACCTTGCCGGAACAGAGAATCACCCGTTTGATATCCCGGTCTTTCTTCAGTTTTATACTGATTTCGGGCATGGCCTGCGCCGTGTCCCAGAATACCCGGTGGAATTCGGTATCCTCGCCCATATCGGCGAGGTCGGATACCGCCATTTTATGCCTGAGCAGGGATTTCGGCGCCATGATCACCAATGGTTTGCGGAATTTCCGTTTCATCTGACGGCGCAGAATATGAAAATAATTGGCCGGGGTCGTGCAATTTGCCACCTGCATGTTATCCTCGGCACATAGCTGGAGATACCGTTCAAGGCGGGCAGAAGAATGCTCCGGCCCCTGTCCCTCAAACCCGTGGGGCAGCAGGGTCACAAGGCCACTCATGCGGAGCCATTTGGCCTCGCCGGACGAGATAAACTGGTCAAATATCATCTGCGCCCCATTGGCAAAATCGCCGAACTGGGCTTCCCACAGCACCAGCGCGTCCGGCTCGGCCATGGTATAGCCATATTCAAAACCCAGCACGCCAACCTCCGACAGGGCGCTGTCAATCACCTCGAAAGTGGCATAGGGGTCGGTGTCATCACCGACATTTTTCAGCGGGATATAGCGTTCCTCGGTTTCCTGATCAATAAAAACCGAATGACGGTGGGAAAAGGTGCCGCGCTGGCTGTCCTGCCCGGACAGCCGGACCCGATGGCCTTCCCTGATCAGGGAACCAAAGGCCAGCGCCTCTGCCGTTGCCCAGTCAATCCCCGTGCCCTTGTCAAACATCGCCGCCTTGGCATCCAGTATGCGCTTCAGGGTCCGGTGAATGTTGAAACCATCAGGAATATGGGTCAGAACCCGGCCAATATCCTGCAACTCATCAATATGAACCCCGGTGCCGGCAGAGCGGCGCAATTCCTCGCTGACCCGCTCATAGCCGGACCAGCGCCCGGCGAACCAGTCCGCCTTGTCCACTTTATAGGTCTCGGCAGCCTTCATCTCGACATCAAGATAGCTCGCGACATCCCGGACCATCTGATCCACCTGTTCCCGGGTGACAAGACCTTCACGGATCAGCCGTTCGGCATAAAGCTTGCGGGTGGTTTTATGGTTTTTGATCCGCCGGTACATCAGGGGCTGGGTAAAGGACGGCTCATCGCCCTCATTATGGCCGAACCGGCGATAGCAGAACATGTCAACCACCACATCCGAGCGGAATGTCTGGCGGAATTCGGTTGCGAGCTTCATCACATAAACCACCGCTTCCGGGTCATCGCCGTTAACATGGAATACCGGGGCCTGAACCGCCTTTGCCATGTCGGACGGATAGGGGGAGGAGCGCGAATAATAGGGCGAGGTGGTAAAGCCGATCTGGTTATTGACAATCACATGGACGGTGCCGCCGGTCTGATAACCTTTCAGGCCGCTGAGGGCGAAACATTCCGCCACCATCCCCTGGCCGGAAAAGGCCGCATCGCCATGCATCAGCAAGGTCAGCACACTATTGCCGGTGGTATCGTGACGCTGGGTCAGCTTGGCCCGGCTCTTTCCGAGCGCCACCGGGTCCACCGCTTCAAGATGGGACGGGTTGGGGGTCAGCGACAGATGGACATTATTGCCGTCAAACGAGCGATCGGATGAGGCCCCGAGGTGATATTTCACATCACCCGAGCCTTCGACATCATCGGGTTTGGCACTGCCGCCGTGAAATTCATGGAAAATCGCCCGGATCGGCTTGCTCATCACATTGGCCAGCACATTGAGCCGCCCGCGATGGGGCATGCCGATGACAATTTCCTCGACCCCGTTCTGGCCGCCGGTCTTGATGATCGCTTCCAGTGACGGGATAAGTGATTCCGCCCCGTCGAGACCAAAACGTTTGGTGCCGATATATTTTTTGGCCAGATACTGCTCGAACCCTTCGGCCTCGGTCAGTTTCTGGAGAATGGCAAGCTTGCCGCGTTCGGTAAACTGGATTTCCTTGTCACGCCCCTCGATATGGGACTGAATCCATGCCTTTTCCTCGGGGTGGTTGATATGCATGAACTCAACCCCGACACTGGCACAATAGGTCCGGTTCAATATCACCAGCACCTCGCGCAGGGTCGCAACCTCAAGCCCCAGCACATGATCAAGGAATATCGGCCTGTCCATATCATCCGCGCCGAACCCATATGTTGCGGGGTCCAATTCGGCATGAAGTGGCCGGTCTTCGAGTTCAAGCGGGTCAAGCCGTGCGTGAAGATGGCCGCGCACCCGGTAGGTGCGGATCAGCATCAGACAGCGGATACTGTCCAGAGTCGCAGAGCGGATTTCATCCTCGGTCGCGCCACCCTTCCTTTTCCGGGCAGGCCCCGGGTCAACATGACCCGGATCAAGGGCCGAGATATAATCATCCTCTACCGATTTGACCTTATGGTCCCAGTCGGGCCGTTCCCATGAGGCGGCAGGTTTGTCTACCCCGGCATTAAGCAGCGCCCGGGCGTCTTCGGCCAGCCCCGCAAAATAGGTTGCCCACGAGGAATCCACCGAATCCGGGTCCCTGGTATAGCGGGCAAACAATTCTTCCACAAAGGCCCCGCTTGAGCCATTTATCACACTTTCCGTATCCAGATAACCGTCCATATATCAGACTCTTTGTTTAAGATATCAGGGGCGACATTCATATCGCCCCTATCCATATATCTGATTAACCTTTCAAAACTCCTAACAAGGTTGTACCGAGTTCCGCCGGGGAGGGCGTCACGGTAATTCCGGCACTCCGCATGGCTTCAATCTTGTCCTCGGCCCCGCCCTTGCCACCGGAAACAATCGCCCCGGCATGGCCCATGGTCCGGCCCGGAGGTGCGGTCCGTCCGGCGATGAAGCCAACCACCGGTTTCTTGATTTTGGAGTTTTTGAGGAATTCTGCGGCGTCTTCCTCGGCACTGCCGCCGATTTCGCCAATCATAATGATAGAGTCGGTATCATCATCGCGCAGGAAGCCGTCAAGAACGTCAATGAAATTGGTGCCATTGACCGGATCACCGCCAATGCCGACACAGGTGCTTTGACCGAGGCCGACCGCCGTCGTCTGGCCAACCGCCTCATAGGTCAGGGTGCCGGACCGCGAGACAATGCCGACATGGCCCGGATTATGGATATGCCCCGGCATGATACCGATCTTGCATTCCCCCGGCGTGATCACCCCCGGGCAGTTCGGGCCGACCAGACGGGTTGCGGAGCCGTCAAGGGCGCGTTTGACCTTGACCATGTCCAGCACCGGAATGCCTTCGGTTATGCAGACCACAAGTTCTATTCCGGCATCAATGGCCTCCAATATCGCGTCGGCGGCAAAGGGCGGCGGCACGTAAATTACCGAGGCGTTGGCCCCGGTCCGCGATACCGCCTCGTCAACCGTATTATACACCGGCAGGTCAAGATGGGTTGTGCCCCCCTTGCCCGGCGTTACCCCGCCAACCATTTTTGTGCCATAGGCAATCGCCTGTTCGGAATGAAAAGTCCCCTGCGCCCCGGTGAAGCCCTGACAGATTACTTTGGTTTCGGTATTTACAAATATAGACATCAGGAAGCCTCCTTCACAGCATTGACCACTTTTTCCGCAGCATCCCCCATATCATCGGCAGAGATGATCGGCAGGCCGCTTTCCGCCAGAATTTTCTTGCCAAGTTCAACATTGGTCCCTTCGAGCCGCACCACCAGCGGCACCGACAGCGACACTTCCTTTGCTGCCGCGACCACCCCTTCGGCAATGACATCGCAGCGCATGATGCCGCCAAAGATATTGACCAGGATGCCCTCGACATTGCTGTCGCTGAGAATGATCTTGAAGGCCTCGGTCACCCGTTCCCGGGTCGCCCCGCCACCAACATCAAGAAAATTGGCCGGGGAAC
>JALUWZ010000150.1 GCA_027019205.1 Emcibacter sp. | reverse complement strand
ATCTTGATGCGGTGGCCAGTGCTGAATATAATAATAGTGACAGCGGCACCACCGTTCATATAGAAGGCGGATACCGCAAGGGCAATGGGGAGAGTTATGCCCATCTTGACGGCAGCTATCTGTCACAGGATGTTGGTAACTGGTCACTATATGGCGGGGCCTTTCAACGCTGGTGGGGGCCGGGCCGTGAAAGCACCCTGCTTCTGAGCAATAACGCCCGCCCGATGGCATCCATTGGCTTCCGCCGGATCGAACCAAAAGCCTTTCAGAACCGGTGGTTCCACTGGATGGGGCCGTGGCAGTGGGACATGTTTGTTGCCCGGATGAGCAAGAACCGCTCCATTCCTCATGCCCTGATTATCGGGATGAGGCTGACTTTCGAACCTGTCAGGAATTTTGATGTCGGCCTTTCCCGGACATTGCAATTATGTGGTGAAGGCCGGCCATGTGGGTTCAGTACCATCAGCAAATCCATCATTGGCGGGGGGGAGCTGGATAATACCGGGACCAAACGCGAACCCGGTAACCAGCTTGCCAGTATTGACCTGTCCTACAGCATTGATATTGAGGAAAATGTTCAGGCAAAATATTATATTGAAGGCACCGGGGAAGATGAAAAGGGTGGATTGTTCCTGCCTTACAAATTTGCCCGTCTGATGGGAATGAGCCTTTATGGGCCTTATGGCGAAAAAGGGGCCAACTGGCGGCTAACCGCAGAATATTCCAATACCATATCAAAGGATTACTGGTTTTCCGGACAACAGAGATTTAATCTGATTTACGAACATTTCATCTATCGGACGGGCTATCGTTTCAAGGGCCGCTCCCTCGGCCACAGTCTGGATAATGACAGTAAGTTACTCAGTATCGTTGGCGAATATCAAGACGCGGGCGGCTGGCAATATATTCTGAAATATCACCGGGTGAAAGTGAATGTGGATGGTACGGGCGTGAATCTGGATGCTCCAGGAAGAAGGCCGTTATCTCTGGTCCGTAAGGATTTCAGTATTTTTGAGGCCTCGGTTCTCGGCAATCTCGGCTTTGGCGATATCAAAATAGATCTGCGTCACGCCAGTGACGGCCTGCCGTCCCTTGGCCATACCGGGGCCTTTACCAGTGTCGGGATTAATTGGACGGTCAGATATTAAGTTAAGGGCTTTAATGACAGCATATATATCACCTCTGCCACGCCCCTGAGCGCCGGGGAGGCCGTTAATCAGGTCATTGCCAATATTGAAGAAAAATATCTGTCAAGTCAGCTTTTATAAAAAAAATCATAATAATCTGTAACAGATGCCCTGATTGTCCGT
>JALUWZ010000149.1 GCA_027019205.1 Emcibacter sp. | reverse complement strand
CGCTGACAGGCCCAGACCCGCAGAAATACCGATCAGCCCGACCCCGACCGTCCCCGCCGTCGACCAGCTGCTGCCGGTACTGAGTGCTGTTACCGCACAGAGAATACACGCAGTCACGTAAAAATAATCCGGATTAATGATCTGAAGCCCGTAATAGACCATTGCCGGTACGGTACCCGACAAAATCCAGCTCCCAATCAGTGACCCCACCATAAGCAGGATCAACAGGGCATTAACCGTATTGCCTATACCATAAGATATGGCTTTTTCTATATCACGCCATTTACAATTATTTTTCCAGCCGATAGCTGCCGCAACCCCGGCACTCATCAACAGGGACATCTGGCTGGCCCCGGCCTGGGCATCCGTACCATATATAAATACTGATAACCCCAGCAGGAACATCAGCACAAAAACCGGAATCAAGGCCTCAAACAGGCTTATTTCCGGCAAATCGGCATCAGATGGTTCTTCTTGTTGTTCCCGGGACATATAAATTAATTATTCATCGAGTTATAAAATTCACTGTTATTTTTGGTTTCCTTGATTTTACCCAGCAGAAATTCCATCGCATCCACCGACCCCATCGGCATCAGGATGCGCCGCAGCATATACATTTTTGCCAGCGTGCCCTTGTCAAGAAGCAATTCTTCCTTGCGGGTGCCGGACTTGATAATATCAATTGCCGGGAATATCCTCTTGTCGCTGACCTTGCGATCAAGGACAATTTCCGAATTACCGGTGCCCTTGAATTCTTCAAAAATCACTTCATCCATCCGGCTGCCGGTGTCAATCAGCGCGGTGGCAACAATGGTCAGTGATCCGCCTTCCTCAATATTCCGCGCCGCGCCAAAGAATCTTTTTGGCCGCTGCAGGGCATTGGCATCCACCCCGCCGGTCAGAACCTTGCCGGAGCTTGGAATAACCGTATTATAGGCCCGGGCCAGACGGGTGATACTGTCGAGCAGGATCACCACATCCCTTTTATGCTCAACCAGCCGTTTGGCTTTCTGGATAACCATTTCCGCCACCTGTACATGGCGGGACGCCGGTTCATCAAAAGTCGAACTGATCACCTCTCCATTTACTGATCGGCGCATGTCTGTAACTTCTTCCGGGCGCTCGTCTATCAGCAGGACGATCAGGAAAACATCCGGGTGATTATCGGTAATGGCATGGGCGATATTCTGCAACAGCACCGTCTTCCCGGTCCGGGGCGGGGCAACAATCACGGCACGCTGACCCTTGCCAATTGGTGATACCAGATCAATTATCCGGGCGGAATTGTCTTTTACTGCCGGGTCCTCCCGATCAAGTTTGAATTTATCATCAG
>JALUWZ010000148.1 GCA_027019205.1 Emcibacter sp. | reverse complement strand
TCGCTTTCGCTGTCAGCTTCGTGGTCGCTGCCGTCATCTTCGCTATCAGCCTCATGATCGCTGCCGTCGCTTTCACTGTCAGCTTCATGGTCACTGCCGTCATCTTCGCTGTCGGCTTCGTGGTCGCTGCCGTCATCTTCACTGTCAGCTTCATGGTCACTGCCGTCATCTTCGCTATCAGCCTCGTGATCACTGCCTCCGCTGGCTTGATCGGCAAATTCATTATTTCCATTATCTGTATCACCGGGATTATTTGACAGATCATCCCCGGATCCGGCGTCCGGGTTAAAACCAACCGGCAAGGTATCGGATGTAGTGGCAACTGCCTGAGTACCGGCCAGTTGAGCCATCGCAGAGGAACTCAGGGCTACAGACCCAAGACCTGTTGCCGCAAGCAGAAGGCCTGCGGTATAAATCATTCTCCTGGACAAAATAATCATCTTCTCTATCCTGTAATCTATCACAATATTTAACTTAATTATGGACCAAAAAATAATGGAATGATTCAAATGTAACCGGACGATTTTAATATGTTGTTAAGAAAAGATAAAATGAATCATATCGACTGACCCGCCGATTACGGGGGGGGGGAATGGGGCCAGACATCGCATCTCATATCCGACAGATTTCAGGGTCAGATTCCAACCCTAATCCTCGCCGAATTTATTCCTGATCAGGTCTTCCAGCGCATCCAGAGCCGGACCTGCGTGGCTGCCGTTTGCCCGAAGCGTTATTACATCGCCGCGCGCGGCAGCCAGCATCATCAGCCCCATGATTGAGGTACCGACCACCTCTGTGCCGTCTTTGGCGACCAGGATTTCGCTATCGAATTTTCCGGCAACATCAACAAATTTTGCCGAAGCCCGGGCATGCAGACCGCGTTCATTGAGAATCGTGACCTGACGCGTATCGGGCCTCATATTCACGTCATTCACTCAATTATCCCCGGATAATACATGAGAGGCGATATTGATATATTTCCGGCCTGAATCCTGGGCGGCATTGACCGCTTCCGCCATCGAGCAGACCATGCGCACGCTGGCCAGCTTGATCAGCATCGGCAGATTTATCCCGGCAATCACCTCGACATTGGCATTTTCCATAATCGAAATGGCCAGATTGGACGGGGTGCCGCCAAACATATCCGTCAGCAGAATAACCCCTTCACCCTGATCAACCTCACGCACGGCGGTCATGATATCCTGCCGCCGGAGTTCCATATCATCATCCGGACCGATACATATGGCCCGCACCGCCTTTTGCGGTCCAACCACATGTTCCATCGCTGAAACAAATTCTTCTGCCAGACGACCATGCGTCACCACTACCATGCCAATCATTGGTTTCTATCCATATTTTCCGGTTTGCCATAATTCCCCATGATTCTATAATTCCCCATGATGCTATAATTCCCTGTGATAGAGATTTGCTTCAAACCCCTTCTCCCTGAGCAGCCCTGCCATCTTCTCGGCCATAAATACCGACCGGTGCCTGCCACCGGTGCAGCCAAAGGCGATTTTCAAATAAGATTTGCCCTCCCTTTTATACTCAGGCAGGGAGAATAAGATCAAGTCACTTATTCTGGCAAAAAATTCAGAAAATTTTTCATCCTGCGCGACATAGTCCTGTATCTCCCGGTCAATACCGGTCAGGGGTTTCAGACTGTCAACATAATGAGGGTTGCGCAGGAAACGGACATCAAAGACCAGATCCGCATCCCGTGGCAGGCCGCGCGGATAGGCAAAGGAACTGATCATGATGCTCAAATCCCCGCCATGGCCGCGTTCGAACTGCTGGCGCAATGTCTGACGCAATTGCTGAATATCGCTGTCAGAGGTATCAAAAATATAATCGGCTTCGGCGCGGATGCTATCCATCATCTGCCGTTCCTGTATGATGCCGTCCGTAACCTGCCGCCCCCGGGTCAGGGGATGCTTGCGCCGGGTTTCGGTAAAGCGCCGGGCCAGCACCTCGTTACTGCTGTCAAAATACAGGATTTTCAGGATGATGTCCGTCCGCGCCCTGAGCTTTGCCAGATTTTTAACGATTCCTTCCGGCTGAAAATTCCATGTCCGGGCATCAATACCGATGGCAAGCGCCGGGCGCGGGTCCGGTCCAAGCGACCCTTCCGGGCCGGAAATCATCATATCCACCACGGTGGACAGCAGCGATACCGGCAGGTTATCAATCGCCTCATAATCCAGATCTTCCAGCAGCTTCAACGCCGAAGACTTGCCCGCCCCCGACAGGCCGGTAATCAGATATAGTCTCAACGGTGCTTTCTTGTCTTTTTGTTCGGTGCCCATACGATTTTCCCAGATGATCACAGGTGAAGTAAAAGCCATGCAACTGCCAGAGTCAATCTTTGTCAAACTTTCCGGGATAAAATTTTCAGCGCCGCCCGCAATTTTTCCGGTGCCGAGGCCTCAAAAGCGTAGAAATCAAGACCGGAAATATCCACCCCTTCAAGCGTAACGGTCTTGCCCTCCGGCAGCCGCTCAAGAAGCCGGATTTCCCCTGCGGGCTGAAGGTCAAGCACCAGATCAAGCGGGGCCTCGGGGCGATTTGGGACCGCGAGAATGCCGACATTGCGCACCTCGATCCTGCCGGCGATATTTTCAGGCGCCGCCATTAGCAATGAACCATTTTCCGCCCCGGAAAGCCGGATATAATCATCCCCGATCAATTCTGCGCCCCGCGCCATCATCCGCAGGGCCAGATCGGATTTTCCCGACCCGGACGGCCCCCTGAGCAACACCCCCCTGCCGTCAACATAAATCCCGGTCGCGTGAATTAACCTCATGAGGCGGTCTCCGCCCCGCCCGGGGAATGGCGCAGCTGGACGATGAATCTGGCCCCGCCACGTTTACGGTTTTCGGCAATGATTGCCCCGCCATGGGCTTCTGCGATCTGTTTGCAGATGCTCAGGCCCAGCCCTGAATGTTTGCCGAAAGCCTCGGCGCGCGGACGTTCCGAGTAAAAACGGTCAAAAATATCCTCAAGCTTGTCTTCGGGAATGCCCGGCCCGCTATCCTCGACCGTAACCTCTATCATCTCTCTGGTCTGGCGCAGGGCGATACGGACCACACCCTCTTTCTGTGAAAAGGAAATGGCGTTATCTATCAGGTTGCGAAACAGCTGGCCCAGCTGGCCCTCCAGCCCCCGCACATAAAAGGCCCGGTCCGGTTTCCGTACCGCAGCAATATCAAGCTGCAGGGCCGGAATTTTGCCGCCTTGAGACGAATCATAAAGATCAATCAGGGTTTCCAGCAGGTTTTTGAGATTAACCTCTGTCATTGGACTGCGCGATATCTCGGCATCGAGCCTTGAGGCATTGGAAATATCGGTGATCAACCGGTCCAGCCGCCCGACATCATCGGCAATGATCGCCAGCAATTTTGCCTTGGCTTCCGGTGTCTGGGCCAGAGACAGGGTTTCCACCGCACTTCTCAGCGATGTCAGCGGATTTTTCAACTCGTGAGAAACATCTGCGGCAAAGGCCGCCACCGCATCGATTTGTCGGGCCAGGGCGAGTGTCATCTCCTTCAGGGACCGGGACAGGTCGCCGACCTCGTCATTGCGGGCGGAATAATCCGGAATATCCGCCCCGGTATGGGTCCCGGCGCTGATCCGGTCCGCCGACCGTGCCAGCCGCAATATCGGCCGGACAATAGTCCGCGCAAGGAAAAAGGACAGCAGCAAGGTCACCAGCAGCACAATGCCGAAAAACCTGAGAAAGGTTATCCGGGTCTGCTGGACGGCCTGCCTGATATCCCTTGTATCCACCGACAGCAGCAATGCGCCGAGAACCCGGCGAAAGCGCTGGACCGGGGCGGCGACGGTAATAATATCCGCTCCGTCAGACAGCCGTCTGATCCGGGTGCTGGTTTCTCCTTCCAGTGCCGCCATAACCTCCGGATAGTCGCTGGCGACCTGCTGCCGGACTTCGTGATATAATTCGAGCTTCTCCTGATGATGCAAACTGTCCAGTATGCCGGAAATTTTATTGACAAACCCGTCCCGAAAACGGCTCCACCCCTCATGGGCCGGCAAGCTGTCAATGATAACAGACTGATCAACCGCAAGGTCCCGGCTGTCGAGCCACAATTTACCGTCAACGCCAAAAAGACGGGTGCGGTTTTTTGTCACCCCGACGACCCGGGTAATAATTTGTTCTGCGGGCTTCAGACGCAGTTCGGCCTGATCTGCATCCACTGTTGCCGCTTCGCCGAGGGTGCTGGCCATGACCTCGGCATCCTTGACCAGGGCCTCAATCCGTGAGTGAATCATGGTTTCCTGATATTGATCAATATAGAGGATACCGCCGGCCAGAAAGCCGAGCGCGATGAGATTTATCGCCAGAATCCGGAAGGTCAGCGGCGATACCCGTCGTTTCGGACGCAGCAGCCTTACCTCCGCCTCATCTGCATCTGCCCCCTGTTTATTTTTCCCGTCCGTGCCGTCAGCTTTCACTATATCTGTATCCGACGCCATACAAGGTCTCTATACCGTCAAAATCCGGATCCACATTGCGGAATTTCTTGCGCAGGCGTTTGATATGACTGTCAATGGTCCGGTCATCGACATAAACGTCATCATTATAGGCAATATCCATCAGTTGATCCCGGCTTTTCACATGACCCGGGCGGTGGGCCAGAGCCTCCAGAATCAGAAATTCCGTCACCGTCAGCCGGACATCCTTCCCTGCCCATTCACAGACATGACGCAACGGGTCAAGTTTCAGACGGCCCCGCAGCAGAATGCCATCCTCATCCTGAAAATCACCCCCGCCCTTCTGGCCGGGTTTCCTTACTGCCTCCACCCGGCGCAATATGGTTCTGATCCGCTCAATCAGCAGACGCTGGGAAAATGGCTTGGTAATATAGTCATCCGCGCCCATCTTCAGGCCAAGCATTTCATCAATCTCGTCATCTTTCGAAGTCAGGAAGATCACCGGAAAATTGTATTTTTCCCGCAGCCGTCGTAATAATTCCATGCCGTCCATTCTGGGCATCTTGATGTCAAGTACCGCAAGGTCCGGCTCATTGACATCAAAACTCGCCAGCGCCTCGGCCCCGTCACAACAGGTTGTCACCTCGAAACCTTCTGAGTCCAGTGCCATGCTGATTGAGGTCAGAATATTCCGGTCATCATCAACGAGGGTTATTTTTACGGCCATTTCGCTTTTTTCCTTATCCTTTTGGGCGAATCTTTAACAGATTAACATGATTTCTGTCCAACGGTAAGTATTTCCCCGTCAGGATATCATCCAATCTATAATTGTATTATGCATATATTTCAGCATGTTATCAAAATAATCCGCAAATTTTTACGATTGCTACTTGATTTCAACATCCATATGGGCGATTCCCACAGGGTTATTTCACGGGAACAACCCGGAATTTCAGCCTGACGAAGAACTAAGGCAAAATTGAGGACAACAGATTTAATTCCAGAGAATGGCGATAAACCCAGAGAATGGTGATAAACAAGGATAACGGCAAAGATGAAAAATATCGGCAAATATATCAGCGCTCATGGTCTTGACGAGCAGAATATTTCCACGGATAAAAATATCTACTGGAATATGAATGCGGCAATTCTCTATGAGCATACCATCAGACAGAATGCCGGTGTGATTGGCAAGGGCGGTGCCCTTGTGGTTGAAACGGGGGTTCATACAGGCCGGTCCGCCAATGACAAATTCATGGTAAAGGAACAGAGTTCCGAGGATAATATCTGGTGGGGCAAGGTCAATGTGCCGATCACGGAAGAAAATTTTGACAAAATCCATGACCGGGTTCTGGCCTATCTTGATCAGCGTGATCTGTATGTTCAGGATCTTTACGGCGGCACCGACCCGGCCTGCCGGATTGCGGTCAGGACCATCTCCTCAAGCCCGTGGCACAGTCTTTTTATCCGTAACCTGCTGGTCCGTCCGGAATATGGCGAACTTGCGGAATTTGCCCCGGAATTTACCATTCTCCACGCCCCTGAAATGAAAATTGATCCGACAGAAGTCGGCACCAGCAGCGAAACAGTCATCACCATAAATATGGCCAGGAAGCTGGTACTGATTGTCGGCACCTCCTATGCCGGGGAAATGAAAAAGTCGGTTTTCTCCATCCTCAATTATCTGTTGCCGGCCCAGGGGATTATGCCGATGCATTGTTCCGCCAATATCGGCAAGGACGGCGATACGGCGATTTTCTTTGGCCTGAGCGGCACCGGAAAAACCACCCTGTCGGCGGACCCGGAACGGACCCTGATCGGCGATGACGAGCATGGCTGGTCCGACACATCGGTATTTAATTTCGAGGGCGGCTGCTATGCCAAGGTCATCCGGCTGTCAGAAGAGGCAGAGCCGGAAATTTACGCCACGACGCGGATGTTCGGCACCATTCTGGAAAATGTTGTCATTGACCCGGACACCCGCGAGCTTGATCTTGATGATGCCCGCATGGCGGAAAATACCCGTGCTGCCTATCCGATTACCTCAATCCCCAACACGACCGAGGGCGGGGTTGGCGGTCATCCGAAAAATATCATCATGCTGACCGCTGATGCCTTTGGCGTCATGCCACCGATTGCGCGTCTCACCCCCGAACAGGCGATGTATCACTTCCTGTCGGGCTATACCGCCAAGGTGGCCGGGACCGAAAAGGGCCTCGGCAAGGAACCGCAGGCCGCCTTTTCCACCTGTTTCGGGGCGCCGTTCATGCCGCGCCACCCGACAGTTTACGGCAATCTCCTGCGGGAGAAAATCGCCCGGCATGAGGTGACCTGCTGGCTGGTCAATACCGGCTGGACCGGCGGCGTTTACGGCGTCGGTCACCGGATGCCGATCAAATATACCCGCGCCCTGCTTCATGGCGCCCTTGACGGAACCCTCAATGATGTGGAATTCCGCACCGACCCCAATTTCGGCTTTGAGATTCCGGCAAGCTGCCCGGGGGTCGATCCGGCGGTTCTCGACCCGCGCGGCACATGGCAGGACCCGGCGGCCTATGATGCCCAGGCCGCCCATCTGGTCGCCCTGTTCCGCGATAATTTCAGGGAATATGAAGATCATGTTGATGACAGCATAAAAGCTGCCGGTCCTGTTCTGTAACATATGGTGCTTTTTTCGATGACCTTTTGCTGCTATACTGCCCGGCTTAATTTACGCTGAAAAAAATCAAGACCTGTTATATGAAAAGATCGAAAGCCTCCACCTTTCCCCGCTGGACCGGGTATGACACGGAAAGGGACCCGATAAAGGTCCGGATGTGTGATCATGACGGTTGCGCCGGCAAGGGGGAATTCCCGGCACCAAAATCCCCGGACAGCAAGGAAAAATGGCAGTTCTGCGCCTTTCATATTGCCGAATTCAACCGCAACTGGAATTATTTTGAAGGGCTGAGCAAGGAAGAGGCCTTCCGCCGCGCGCAGGAGGAAATGCGTACCGCCAAAGGCTATGCCACCAGCGGGGCTTATGATATGGGCGGTGAGGAAAGCTACGGCAAGGACCGCCGGCGCAGTGATGCCCTGATTATCCTCGACCTTGACGATGATGCGACACCTGCCGAGATCAAGGCCGCCTATCGCCGCATGGCCAAACTCTATCACCCCGACACCAATCTCGATGACAGCGAGGCGGCAATAAAATTCCAGCAGATCATCACCGCCTATGAAGTGCTGACGGTGAAATAACCCCTAGCTGCCCAGCCGCGCCACGAGATCCTGATATGCCACGCCCCAGCTTTTAAACGGGTTTACCGACAGGTTGGCGTTATAGAATTTTTTAAGTCCGGTGACCTCGGGACCGATCCAGTCGGGCAGGGTGACTTTTTCTGTTTCGGAAGAAAGCTCCACCTCCGCGACGATTAACCCCTTGTTGGCGCCCTTGAAAATATCCACCTCCCATATATGACCGCCCAGCGGATAGATTTCGCGGATTTTTTCGATGGGTTTTCGGGCGCAGGCCGCCAACAGAACCTCGCCCTCATCAGCGGTTATTTCTGCCTCGATTTCAAACCGTCCGAGGCCTTTGGCCGGGGTTTTGACCGACAGGATATAACACCCGTCCTGATCGCGGATA
>JALUWZ010000147.1 GCA_027019205.1 Emcibacter sp. | reverse complement strand
GCCGGTCTGGGGTGAAAAGGAAATTCGCGCCAGCCATATTGTCTACCCGGCCTATAAAACGGCAAGCCCGTCCGACAAGCCGGTCTACGACGCTGACCCGTTGAACGTGTTCCTGGTCGTGGAGTCCGGCGACCACCATGTCACCGTACTCGATGGCGACCGCATGGAACCCATCACGCGCTTCAAATCACGCTTTGCCCTGCATGGCGGACCCAAGTTCTCTTCGACCGGGCGCTATGTCTACTTTGCCTCCCGCGACGGCTGGATCACCAAGTACGATATGTACCGGCTGAAAGTTATCGCCGAAGTACGCGCCGGCATCAATACGCGTAACGCGGCCGTCTCTGCCGATGACCGTTATGTGCTGGTCGGCAACTATCTGCCACATACGCTCGTGCTGCTGGACGCCAGGGATCTCAGCCTGATCAAAATTATTGAGGCGAAGGATGACTTTGGCAACAGTTCGCGGGTCAGTGCCGTCTACACTGCCCCGCCCCGGCACAGTTTTATCGTGGCACTGAAAGACATCAAGGAAGTCTGGGAAATCAGCTACGCGGACAAACCGGAACCGGTCTATAACGGCCTGATGCATGACTACCAGCTACAGGAAGGCCTGGCGGAAACGGGCCGGTTCCCGGTACGGCGCATCCACCTGGACGACTACCTGGATGATTTCTTCTTCGATCCCGACTATAAAAACCTGATCGGCACCGCGCGCAATGCCCGCAACGGGCAGGTGGTCAACCTGCTGGTCGGTCGCAAGATCGCCGATATCGATCTTACCGGCATGCCCCACCTCGGCTCCGGCATCACCTGGAAGTACAAGAATACACGCGTCCTGGCGACACCCAACCTGAAACAGGGCGTAGTCACAATTATCGATATGCACAACTGGAAAACGATCAAAAAGATCAGGACCGATGGTCCCGGCTTTTTTATCCGCAGTCATGAGAACACGCCCTACGCCTGGGTTGATGTATTTGTCGGACCTCACCGGGACGAAGTCCATATCATCGACAAGACAACCCTGAAAATCGTAAAAACCCTGAAACCTGTTCCCGGCAAGACCTCGGGGCATGTCGAGTTCACCCGTGACGGCAAAAAGGCTCTGCTGAGTATCTGGGAAAAAGACGGCGCCATCATTGTCTACGACGCCGCCACCCTGAAAGAAATCAAGCGCCTGCCCATGAGCAAGCCGGTCGGCAAATATAACGTCTACAACAAAATCACCCGTTCAGAAGGCACCAGCCACTAGCCCATGCTCATCAACCCATGAAAAAAACAGGATCAACCGGATTTTAGCCCCCGGATCGAAAACAGGTACTTGAGGGTTGAACAGGGCTGCATTA
>JALUWZ010000146.1 GCA_027019205.1 Emcibacter sp. | reverse complement strand
GAATGGATTGATCACCAATACGGGTTTTCATACCAAACTCAAGTTTTGCAACATCATCCATGACATTGGCCTTGACGCAGGCCTCGATCAGGTCTTCATCGCTTGCCATCGGCTGGGCCAGCCGCAGATTCTGGGCAATGGTACCGTGGAAAAAGTGAGATTCCTGCGGCACATAGGCAATGGCCCGGCGCAGGCTAACCGGGTTGATCTGCCGGATATCCATCCCGTCCAGAATAACCTGGCCGGCCTGCGGCCTGTTCATGGCCAGAACCATTTTAAGTGCGGTTGATTTGCCGGAGGCGTTGGGACCGATAATGGCGACCATTTCCCCGGGGCGGGCCTCAAAAGACGCGCCCAATAGTGCCGGCTCGGCATTATACTGGTAGCGAAAGCTGACCCGGTCCATGACAATATGGCCGAAAAATTCCCTCTCTGCCAGTCCGGACGGGCTTGGATTATCTTCCGAGGGTATTTTCATCAGCAGATTAATCTGTTTTATACTGTTGATGGTCTGTTCAAGCCGGGTCAGGGTCAGGAACAGGCTTTGCAGCGGCGACAGCACCCGCCAGACAAGAGCCATGCAGGCAATCAGCGCACCAACCGACATATCACCGCCAAGAATTTTAAGGACCCCGAAACCAACCGTGGCGACCCCGGCCCCCATCATGATGGCCTGGGCCAGACTTTGCATCAGCAGGGATATCTGTGACGTTCTGAAATGGGAATAGGCGGTATCAGCGGATTTATGACGAAACCGGTCGAGCCAGGATTGCTCGGATGCGGTCTGTTTTATGGTCCTGAGATTAGACATGCTTTCGACAAGGAAGGCGTGCCTCTCGGCCTTGTGGCGGCTCGACAGGGCCACATTCCGCTTCATCGACGGCAGCATGATAAAGGCTATCAGACCGAAAATTCCCATCATAAAGATCGGGATAAAGGCAAGGGTGCCGCCCAGTATGGCAATAATTCCAAGGAAAATAATGACAAAAGGAAGCTCAAGGACAATATTTACCAGCGTCCCTGAAAACAGCCCCTTGATAGTATCAAATTCCTTCAGCCGGGAGACCTGTGCGCCGATAGGTGAAGATTCTGTCATGGACGGCGGCAGGGACAGAAGCTTGTTAAACGTCTGATTGGTGACAATATTCTCCACCCGCGCCCCGAGATAGGCAATAAATTTTGACCGGATAAACCGCAGCAATATTTCACATAAAATAGCAAAAATTATACCGCCCGCCAGATATGCCAGCGTCATGGCTGATTTTGACGGGATCACCTGATCATATATCGACATGATAAACAGCGGCACCAGCAGGGCAAAAATATTAAGGATCAACGTCATGGCTAAAAGTTGCC
>JALUWZ010000145.1 GCA_027019205.1 Emcibacter sp. | reverse complement strand
ACCTGTTTTGGCAATGGCCCCAACATTGACAAGATTTGTCGACAGGATGACGGCCATAACAAGCGGTACAAAGGCCGGCCAAAGCTTTTTGCCGGAAAACTGCCTGAGACCATACCACCAGAGACCAAGGGTGAGCAGCAGGGCCGCCCCGAGCGCCCCCGCCATAAGATTTACCCCCGCCTGTCGCCCGACAATCCACACAAGGCCAAGGGCAGTGGCGAACATCGGAATGCTTAATATCTGACGTAATTTCTCCATCCACGCCCCGGGTTTGGGCAGCCAGCGGCGCAATGGTTTGATAAAACCGAGCGCGAGGAACGGCAGGGCAAGACCAAGGCCGAGGCCAAAGAAAATCGCCATGGCCGCAGCGGGTGGCAACAAAAGTGCAGCCCCCAAAGCTCCGGCCATAAAGGGACCGGTACAAGGGGTGGCAATAAAAGCCGCCAGCGCCCCGGTGCTGACCGCCCCGGTAAAGCCGCCCTCGGCCCGGCTGTTTATCCCGAATGTCGGCAGTTCATACATCCCGGCGAGATTGGTGGCAATCGCGGTCACCAGCAGCAACAGCAGAATAACAACCCGGGTATCCTGCAACTGAAAAGCCCAACCGAGTGCCTGCCCGCCACTGCGCAACAGCAACAGGGTCGCCCCGAGAGCAAGAATCGTCCCGATGGCGCCGATGCTGTAGCCGACGGCCTCGATTTTAGACTCACGATCACTGCCGCCCGCCCGGGCCAGCGCCAGCGCCTTGAGGCTGAGGATCGGGAATACGCAGGGCATCAGATTAAGCAGCAACCCGCCGAGAATAGCCGCCCCGAAAGCCAGAAAAAATCCGCTGTCCAGTGCCTTGTGACCGGGATTTGCGGCCACAGTATCGCTGATGATGGCGGGCATTTGCGCGGTCGGAACTGCCGTGAAACCATAGGCCCGGACCCGCCCTCCGGACCCGTCAATACGCACGACGCCGGAAAGTGTGCCGCCGGCCTTCTGTTCCCCGGTGGGTACGGTAATGACAAGTCCGCCTTCTGCCGGTGAGGAAGTCTGGAGCGCGCCATCGCGCAATATGCTGTTTTTCGCCCCGAACAGATGCAGCTTGTCTCCCTGCACAAGGGTGATGCCGGGAATGAATATGCGGATTTTGTCTTTGGTGACCTGAAACAAGGCCCCGGCCTGTGACGGCTGCGGCATTTTTGCCTCGGCACGGCTGAACAGGGCGGCGTGACCCGGGTCCATGCGGCCAGCCCCGACCGGCACAGTCATCTCAAGACGCAGCGGGTCCGGGACGCAGTTACTTTCGGAACAAACCAGCATATCCATATCAACCGTCCCGGTCACCGGCTTCTTCAGACCGGCAGGAAGCTTCAGGCTTTGCAGCAGGATGGTCTCTCCCTCATGAACGTTGGAGGCGATGCCGCCAAGCATCAGCAGCTGTGGCACGGGATGGCGGATAATTCCCGCTGTCACACCATCCGGCAGGGTCCAGTTGAAAGTCGGGGCATAGCCCGACTCCCCGGGATTTGACCAGTAGATATGCCAGCCCGGATCAGGCCGGATAACAAAAGCAAGATCAAGCGGCGCACCGGCGCGGGCGCTCAGACTGCGGACCACCATGCGGGCGTCATAATGTCGGCCTTTCGCCACTGGACCGGCCCATGACGGTTGTACTGCGGTCAGCAGCGCCAACAGGGCAAGGAAGAAATAACGCATCAACAAGATCCTTTTTTTTTCATTTATCGCAGCACCCAGGCCGCCAGTTTTTCATCCCGCAGGAATTCTTCGGCGTCCCGGCCTTTGGCCATGGCAAGGGTTGACATAATTCCGGCCTCAAGACAGGTCGGGGCGGCAATGGTGACCGACCGTGGCGCCCCCATCACCGGGCGTCCGGTCAGGGGGTTGAGAATATGGCCGTAGCGTACCCCGTCCCGGAGCAGGAAACGCCGGGCATCGCCGCTGGTGGTCAGGGCGCCGGAACTGATGGCAATCATCCCTTCTGTCTTTCGGTTTTCCTCAACAGATTCAATGGAAATCCGCCATGGGCTACCGTCATTTCGTGGTCCCGAAACCCGCAGGTCACCACCAAAATTAACCAGAATCCGCACATCTGTTTTGGCGGCAAGCATCATCAGGACCCGGTCGACCGCATATTCTTTTCCCAACCCGCCAAAATCAATCTCCATCCCCGGGGCCAGGGTGATGTTATCGGGGCCGAGGACAACCCTGTCCCAGCCGATCAGCGGCAGAAGTGCGGCAATCTCGTGATCTTCAGGCACCTTGTTCGAGCCGTCAAAGCGCCAGATGCGCCGCAACACGCCCGAGGTAATGTCAAACAGCCCCTCGCTCAACCGGTAACAATTATCGGCATAGGTCAGCAGGGCCATCATTTCTGTGTCCACCGGTACCGGCCTGCCATTTGACCGGTTGACTCTGGACAGCAGGCTGTCTTCTTTATAGCGGCTGTATTTTGTTTCGATGCGGGCGGCTTCCGCCTCGGCAAGGCGGCCCAACTCCCCGGCAAGGGCGGCATCGTTACAATCAAACTGCACCTCGCAAGGCGAATTCATTGCCTTGAACTGGTATTTTAACGGTTTGGCTATGGTTGTCATAACTTCTGATAGCCTGTCAGAGCCGACCATGACAAGGAGGAAAAATCATGGCCGGCTCCTTCCTTTGGTCAAAACCGGTATTTGACGCCGGTCATGACACTTATGGCCTTGACCCCGGCAAAAAGATTGAGACTGCCGTTATTACCGGGCAGAAGGCCTTTTGTTCCGGCCTTGGTCTGGCTGTAATAGTCGGCCATCGCATAAAGCTCTATCTGGTCATTCAACATATAGCCGCCTTTTATGCTGGCGGTAATGGCGTTGAATTTGTCCAGCCTGTTATCCGCACTGGCAAATTGGGGCAGGGCGGCATTCGACAACAGGAAATAGTTGAAGAAATCAGCCGAGCTTTGGTGATAATAGCGCACTCCCGGCTCTATATAGCCCCGCGTACCAATCGGAATATGCTCTGAGGCATTGGCAGTTATTGAATTTATGCCCCAACTGTCATGGTAATAGCGGGCCGACAGGTTGGTAACAAAGGAGCCAACAGCCAGTTTGCTGCCGATATAGACCGCATTACGGGTACGTTTGTCCGGTCGTGCTTCATATAAATATCTTTGCGGCGCCCCGGTCACCGGGTCGAGGACCGAGATCACCTTGTAAGGATTATTTTGATAACCGGTGGCCCTTTCATAGCTGTAATTAAGCTGAACCAGCCAGTTGCGGGTTATCACCTGGGTGATCCCTGCTGTCGCACTGACGATATTCTCGCTCTTTGTGCCATCGGTAAAGACGCCGGTCATCACAGCAAAGGGGGTTGGCGTGCCGTAAAGCCGCTTGGACAGGTCATGCTGATAATTGACCCCGACCGAAATAGTTGTCGTTTTGTTATTAAAGTCCTGGGCAATACTCGCCCCGCCGGAATAGGACTGATAATCCCTTTCTATCGACCCGTTCAGATTGAAGGTCACTCTGGTTCTTGACGCCAGAGCCTTTGTATAGCTGAGATTGGCGGCCCCGCGCGTATCCTGAAATCCCGGATTAAGCGGTAATTCATTGGCCTTGGCCGTCGTTTGCAATATCTTCATCTGGGTTACCGGATCGGTGACGACAACGCCGCCAGATGCCCCGGTGGAGCCATCATCCCCGCTAATGGTTACAGATGTCGGCGAAAGAAAATTCTGCGGGGCTATCCACGGCGTCGCCCCGAAAGGGCTGGCTCCGGACAGACTGTCAGCCGTCAGTTTGATTGAGAAAATATCGCCATTATCGGCATAATCTGTATAGGATGCCATAGGCTCAATCGCCTGTATGCGGCTGTTATTCTCGCGATAATACATCACAGCCCCGTCCATGATGATATTTCCCGGCCCGTTGGTGGCCGGCTCATCAAAGGCATTCTGTACTTCCTGGGCCTGGACCAGACCGGTTGTCGAGAAAAGATTGGCGGTGACAAGACAGAGCGTAGCGCCAATCCTGCCCTTGTTACGATTACTCAGTTGCATCCGCAACCTCCTCCGTCTGTGGAACGACCGCCGGTGGAGCCTTCCTTGCTGTAGTAAATATGATCATTTATCGCCGCAAAATTCGCGTTTTTGGTAAGCTGCATTGATTTACGTGCGGTAACGTCACGTTCCCACGGGGCAACAGTGGAGCAGGCCGTTAACAGGATTGTCAGTCCGGCAAGGCAGCAAAATGGTATAATTTTTTTCATTTTGATATATTTCTCTTAATTTTCGTGAATAAGTTGGGCTATCTGGGATATATACTCACCCTTTTTATCAGGGTGGAATCCTTTATGGACAAAACGGACCTTGCCCTTACGGTCAAACAGAATGGATGTCGGCATATCCGAAACCTTGTAGCTTTTGGCCAGATCGCCCTTCGCGTCATAAATGACAGAAAGATCAGACCTCATTTTTTTGAGAAAACTGGCGGCAGCGGAACGGGAATGATCAAGATTGACCGTGATCACCACCAGATCCTTTGGCAGATAACGATAATGCAGTTCCTCCATAAAGGGAAAAGACAGTTTGCATGGTCCGCACCACGAGGCCCAGAAGTCAAGATAGACGACTTTCCCCTGATATTTACCAGGGTCGAAGGTCGGCTGCTGTGCCGCAGCGGGTCCTGTCAGGGACAGAAGGGCAAAAAACGAGAGGGCAAAAACCATCCAGCCGGCTTTGCGTAAAGGCGAAAATTTCATAATCTATCGTTTCTTTCTTTTTATACAGGCATATAATATCAAATAATACGGGCTTTTCGTAAGCCGGACACTGCCCTAATAATGGCAGTCACAGGTAAGACGACACAAATCGGTCCCCCCCCCCCACCCGGAGGAATATTTCTGTTGCCGGGTCAGTCCGGTTCCTTTAAACAGGACAACGAACTTATATAATTTTCCGCAGGGACAACCCGTTGTCAGACAGATTGAAGATCAGCTTGCTAGAAGACTATTTTGCCCTCCGGCCTGCTTTGCGGCGTTTTCTGCTTGCCCGGCTCGGGGATGAACAACTGGCTGATGACATCCTGCAGGACATGTATTTAAAGCTCGACCGGACCGTGTTGAAAAATCCGGTCGGCAATTCTTCCGCCTTCCTTTACCGCGTGGCAAGCAATCTGGTCCTGGATCACCGCAAGGCGGCGGCCCGGCGCCGGGTCCGGGACCATAACTGGTCAGACAGCCAGTTGACCATGGTCGGGGCTGAACCTGTACAGGATATGCCGGACGCAGATAGCGCCCTTGATGCCCGCCGCAGGCTGGATCGCCTCACCGCCGCAATTCAGGAACTTCCGTTAAAATGCCGGACCATTTTCAAGGCCTGCAAAATTCAGGGCATGACCCATCGGCAGGCTGCGGAACATCATGGAATTTCTGTCGGCACGGTGGAAAAGCATATCAGCCGGGCGCTTAAACACCTGTTGCAATATGCCGGGAGCGACAATGATGACGACTGATATTTTTTTTCTGGAGGTATATGGCACGCGGTGGCGTCTAATAAGAGATAACTTATGTTATCGGCTGAGCCGGGAAAGCTGGAAATGACAAGCGATAAAGCGCATAAGACATATAAGGAAATTCAGGATGATGCCGTCCGCTGGCACATCATTCTGAGCGGTGATGAAGCCGGGGAAGAAGACTGGCTTGCCTTCACTGACTGGCTTGAGGCAGATGAAAAACACCGGAAAGCCTGTGACGCCGTTGAAGATATCCTGATCAGGGTATCCGGGGATGATCTGAATATGGCGGAACCTTCTCCCCTGCCGCCTGAAAACACGGTCATTGAGGCGCGCCACCGCTGGGGGGGCAGAGGCCGACAATGGGCTGCCGCCGTTGCCGCCATTGCCGCAATCATCATCATTGTGACAGGGGTCCGCAGTTTCCGGACTGCTGATTACGGGATACAGGAATATGCAACGGGGGTCGGTGAACAGCGCATGGTGACATTGGCAGATGGCTCGACTGTCCGGCTCAATACCGATTCCAGAATTAAGGTGATGTTCGAAGATAAAGTCCGCCGGACCGAACTTGTCCACGGGCAGGCATTATTCAGCATTGCCAAAAATGCCAAAAGACCGTTTCTTGTCGGGCTGGGCGACAGTCACGTTCGTGTGGTCGGAACAGTGTTTGATATTCTGCGCCATAAAAACAAGGTCAGGGTAACCGTGGCAAAAGGCGTGGTCGAGGTTGTCCCCGCCAGGACCACATTGCTGCAAAAAACCGTCCGGCTTCTGCCCGGTTCGCAGCTTATACACCGGGAGGGAAGCACAGAGTCCAGCGTCACCAAAGTTGATCCGGCCATGGTCACGGCATGGAAAAACGGCTATCTTGAATATGATGATGCCCGGCTTGCCGATGTGGTGGATGATCTGAACCGTTATTTCCCGGCCCCGATCCGGGTTATAGGTACGGCCCGGGATTTGCGTTTTTCCGGCGTTGTCCGGATTGCGGATGAAAAAGCCGCCCTGCTAATTCTTTCAGAAGGTCTGCCGGTTTACGTTGAAAACAGGCAGGGTGAAATGCTAGTGTTACCCGACGCGAACTGAAGGAAAAAACCTGTTTTATGCGCAGCGGATACACCGCAGGATGGCTATTCCTGTTTTTTACGGCTTTAATCTCTCTGACATGTCCGGGGTGGGCCGCTGGCCAGCACCGGTATAATGTCGCCCGCGCGCCGGTTGCCCGGGCATTGGCAGAATTTGCCCGGCAGTCGGATATTTCCGTTATCAGGCCACATCTGTCCGGGCGCGATGGCAAGGCAAATGCTGTCCGGGGAGCCTTCACCCTGGCAGAGGGGCTGACCCGGCTTTTAAAGGGAACAGGTTTTTCTTTCAGGATATTGTCACCGGCAGCGGTAAAAATAATGCGGATACCGCCCCCGTCCCTGACCGCCGAAGTTAGCCGCAAGCCGGTTAATTTTCTGCCGCCAATGATGGAGGAAATCAAGGTTTCAGCCACCCGGCGTACTGACTTTGCTGACAAGCTGCCCTACGCGATATCGGTTACCTCCGGCACAACCCTGAAACGCCTGTATGGCGGTCTGGACAATAATGCCATATTCGGCATGATTGGTCTGTCGGCCACCAATCAGGGCGACAGTCGCGATAAACTCATTATCCGGGGGCTGTCTGACGGGCCATTTTCCGGGCGGACCCAGGCCCTAGTTTCCACCTATCTTGATAATGCCCGAATGAATTATAACGCCCCGGAGCCGGGACTGAAACTGGTTGATATTTCCAGTATCGAGGTTCTGCGCGGGCCACAGGGAACATTATATGGCTCCGGGTCCATGGGTGGGATTTATCGTCTGGTCACCAACAAACCGCAATTTAACCAATATCATGGCAAAGCCAGCAGCACATATAAAATAACCGAGGATGGTTCGGCATCCCGGGAATATAGCGCGATGCTGAATATCCCGCTGATAAAGGACCGTATGGCCATGCGCGGCGTCGCCTATTACGAGAAAGCCGGGGGCTATATTGATGATATCCGTCTTCATCTGAATAATGTCAACAGCAGCAAGCTTTACGGGGGCCGCCTTTCCGTCAGTCTTGATTTGCGGACCTGGCTGCATCTCGCGGCAGGATTCAATTTTCAGCATCTCAAGGCGGCTGACACCAACTATTATAACGGGGCGCTGGCCGCGCTTAAACGCAATAATTATACGCAGGAACCACGCGCCGATATTCTGAAACAACCCTACCTGACCCTTGAGGCTGATCTTTCCTGGGCTGATCTGGTGTCAAATATTTTCTGGCTGGATCGTGATCTGGACAATTATTATGATGGCAGTTTTGCGGTGCCAAAATTATCCGCTCTCGCCCTGACCCCCAGCACATTCGAGGATGACCGGCATATAAAAACCATCAGCAGCGAAACCCACCTCAATTCCCAGAGCGGCGATCATTTTGAATGGCTGGCCGGGCTTTTCCTGTCCCATCGCAGCGAGAAAGAGGTCACCAACCTGATTACCCGCCCGGTATCTGCCCTTGCCAACGGCTATAATCCGGCGGATCTGCTGTTCACAGAAAAACTGGCCGAAAATCTGGATGAGATTGCCCTGTTTGGCGAGGTGACCTATTATGTGACAGAGCGGCTTGCCGTGACCGGGGGGCTGCGCTGGTTTCATTATGCCAA
>JALUWZ010000144.1 GCA_027019205.1 Emcibacter sp. | reverse complement strand
CGTCAGCAAGCTCCGCCCCCTGTGGCGGCAGGCCTTTTGAAAAGCAGTTTTCCGCGATGCCGTGGGTGTGGCGCATATGATCAACGCCGGCGACCAGCGTACCAAACATCTTGCGGTTGGCAGACATGCCGCCAACTGACATGCCGCCAAAATTAACCCCGTGATAGCCTTTTTCACGGCCAATCAGCCGGGTGCGGTGGCCTTCGCCCTTGGCACGATGATAGGCGATGGCCATTTTAAGGGCGGTCTCAACCGATTCAGAGCCGGAATTGGTGAAAAATATCCGGTTGAGGCTGCCCGGCATCATGGCGGACAGACGGCTTGCCAGTTCAAACTGTTTGGGATGGCCCATCTGAAATCCCGGGGCATAGTCCAGCTCTGTCGCCTGTTTCTGAATGGCCTCGACAATGCGCGGGCGGTTATGACCGGCATTGCAGCACCACAGCCCGGCAATGCCGTCGAGCAGATCACGACCGTCAGAGGTTTTGAAATACATGCCGTCGGCCCCGACAATCAGTCGCGGATGTTCCTTGAATTGGCGGTTGGCGGTAAAGGGCATCCAGTAAGCGTCAAGACTGTTGGATTTTTGTCCGGCAGGAATAGTGGTCATCAGATTTCTCCCAATGGATTTTTTGGATGTTCAGGCCAAGTGAGATAGGGCAGATCATTCTTGACCGGGCGCATTTCGATACAATCCGGCACCGGACAGATCAGGGCGCAGAGATTGCAGCCGACACAATCCTCGTCAATCACCGTGAAGCTGCGCTTGCCATCCCGGGCGACCTTGAAGGCTATTGCCTGATGAGAGGTGTCCTCACAGGCGATATGACAGCGGCCACATTCGATGCAGGCATCCTGGTCAATGACCGCCTTGCTATCGAAATTCATGTTGAGTTCGTTCCAGTTAACAGTATTTTTTATCGCCAGCCCGCGAAAATCATCAAGGGTTCTGTAGCCCTTGCTGTCCATAAAAGCGGACAGACCGGCAATCATATCGTCAACAATGCGGAACCCATAGAGCATCGCCGCAGTGCAGACCTGAAGACCATTGGCGCCGAGCGAGATAAATTCTGCCGCATCGCGCCAGTTGCCGATACCGCCAATGGCAGAAATATCAATGCCCTGTGTTTCGGCACTGCGGGCAATTTCCGCCACCATATGCAGCGCGATTGGCTTGACTGCCGAGCCGCAATAGCCGCCGTGACTGCCCTTGCCATCAACAACCGGGGTTGGCGCCATGGCGTCAAGATCGACGGAAATGACCGAATTGACCGTATTGATCAGTGACACCGCATGGGCGCCGCCAGCCCTGGCCGCCGCCGCACTCCACAGGATATCGGTGATATTGGGGGTCAGCTTGGTAAAGACCGGAATATCCACCGCCTCGCGCACCCAGCGGGTGGTCTGTTCAATCATCTCCGGCACCTGTCCGATGGCCGACCCCATATCGCGCTCGCACATGCCGTGGGGACAGCCGAGGTTAAGTTCGATCCCATGAACCCCTGAATTGGCAATTTTTATCGCCAGGTCTTTCCACGCGCTTTCATCCACCGTGGCCATCATCGAGCCGATAATCACCCGGTCGGGCCATTCCCGGCGCACCTGCTCTATTTCCCGCAAATTTACCTCAAGGGGCCGGTCGGAAATCAGTTCAATATTGTTAATGCCCTGTATGCTGCGACTGTCATTATAATGGGCGCCGTAACGGCTTGATACATTGATCACCGGCGGGTCTTCGCCAAGGGTTTTCCACACCACGCCGCCCCAGCCCGCTTTAAAGGCGCGAACGACATTGATATATTTATCGGTTGGCGGTGCCGAGGCCAGCCAGAAGGGGTTGATGCTGTCAATACCCGCAATGTTACATGTCAAATCGGCCATAGGGTTTATTCCTCAGTTCGTTTTCAGCCACCCGTCCATGGCAATGGCGGCCTGCTTTCCGTCTTCTACGGCCTGCACGGTCAGGTCCTGGCCACTGCCAATGCAGTCGCCACCGGCAAAAATTCCGCTTATGCTGGTCTCATATTGTGATGATATGACAAGCTTGCCGCCTTTTATGGCCAAATCCGCCAGGTCAGGTTCCTTGAGCTTCTGCCCGATAGCCTTGAGCAACATATCGCAGGCGATGTCATATTTTTCCCCTGTGCCGACAAGTTTTCCACCTTCAAGACGGGTCTGTTCAAAGGTAACAGATGTTATGGTATCTCCGCCATGCAGGGCCACGGGCTTTGACCAGAGCTGGATAACCACGCCGGACTTGCGGGCGAGATCAATTTCATAACCGGTCGCCCCCATCTGTTCAGCCCCGCGCCGATAGGCAAGGGTGACGCTATTCGCGCCCAGCTTCTTCGCCTGAACTGCGGCATCAATGGCCGTATTGCCGCCGCCAATCACCAGAATATTCTGACCTGTTTCAAGGGTTGCGGGGTCGTCCGACTGGCGGATAGATTCAATAAAATCAATTGCGTTAACAACCCCTGTCATATCCTCCCCCTCAAGGCCAAGGTCATTGGTGCCGCCGAGACCAATGCCGATAAAGAGCGCGTCATGGTCTTTCCGTAATTTGTCGAGTGATATATCTCTGCCGAGGCGCTTGCCATACTGAACATCCATGCCGCCAATGCCGAGCAGAAAGGCGACTTCGCGGGCGGCAAAATCATCAAGCATTTTATAGGCGGCCAGGCCATATTCATTCAGCCCTCCGGCCTTTGCTTTTGCCTCGTAAATTGTGACTTTATGGCCGAGCATTGCCGCCCGGTGGGCACAGGACAATCCTGCCGGACCGGCACCGATGACGGCAATATGCCTCCCGCTTTCTGTGGCGCGGGTAAAGGGGTGAGGGGCATTGGATAACATCAGATGATCAGTGGCATAACGTTGCAGAAGTCCGATTTTTACCGGATCATCACCGTTATCCCGCTTGTTATGAACGCAGGCCTCCTCACACAGGACTTCGGTCGGACAGACCCGGGCACAGGTGCCGCCCATAATATTCTCACTCAGAATGGTATGGGCGGCACCTGTGATATTGCCGGTTCTGATCTGATGGATAAAAGTCGGGATATCAATGGATGTCGGGCAGGCCTGGCTGCAGGGCGCGTCATAACAATATAGGCAATGATCGGCTTCTTTTATCGCCGCAAGGTCATTCAAGGGTTTGTGCAAATCCTCAAAAAACCTGCTGACGCATTTATGGCCGGACACTATATTGTTATTCTCTTTGTTGGCATGTTGGGTCATGCAGAGCCTCCTGTCTGTCCAGATACTATATAATTTTGATCATATAGTCAAATATTTTTATTGATATGTTGTTATATCAAGCAATCATTGGCTCCGTTAAGAAGTATATTATTACAAAAATCCTTATTTTTTTGATCGAATGATAAAAAAACTTGATTTCTCCGGAAAAAAGTATAAGGTTGGAAAAAACAGGTGAAACAGTTTTGCTATTCTGTCTGTTATATGTGACAGCCGATCAAAAATTTTTGACACCGAATTTTTAAAGACAACACCGGAATCCAATAGATATGAAAGGGAGTGAAATGAATAGCCTGAAGTCGAATATGAAAAGCCTGATGATGAGTTCTGCCCTCAGAAAGAGCTTTCTACATACCTCAACAGCGGTGGCTATTGCTCTTGCATCTACCACAATTTTTGCCATTCAGGCAGAGGCGCAGTCTACAACATCTGTTCTGCGTGTCAGGGTAATTGATGCCGCAGGTCAGGATATGCCAAATGTATCGGTTACGATCCTGCATGTTCCGACGGGCCGGACATTCAACCGGTCGACCAACAGTGCCGGTGTGCTGGTGGCCAAGGGGTTGCCCATCGGCGGACCATATGTGGTTCGCCTGACCGATAAAAACCGGGTTATGAAAGGCGCTCCGGTCTCTATTAACAATATTCAGCTCAAACTCGGAGAAGCCGGGTCCGTGACCTTGCTGGCCAATCATGCTGGCGGGGCGGGTGATTCCCCTCTTGAAGAAATTGTTGTGACAAGTTCACGGGTGCTTACGGCCCTGAAGACCGGGGCTGGTCGGGATTTTAATCAGGATACCATAGAGGGCATTGCCTCTATATCCCGGGATTTTGTCAGTGTGCTGGAAACAGATTCAAAAATTCTGGTTGATCCCAGTGTGCCGCGCGGCCCTGCGGTATCCATTGCCGGGGCAAATTTCCGCTTTAACAGCATTACCATCGACGGGGTGGCACAAAATGATAATTTTGGGCTTTCCAAGAATGCTTCAGCTACGCAGCGGTCACCGGTTTCAATTGATGCCATTCAGGCAATCAATGTTAACGTGGCGCCCTTTGATGTGACATATGGTAACTTTCTCGGCGGCAATATCAATATTGTCACCAAGTCCGGCACCAATGAATTTCATGGCAGTGCTTACGGTTTTTATACCGACCAGAGTTTGACCGGCAAAAAAAGTCAGGGTCAGGACCTTGCCATCGGCAAATTTACAGAAAAAACATATGGCGCCACCCTTGGGGGTCCGATTATCAAAGACAAATTGTTTTTCTTTGCCAACTATGAAAAATTTGAAACCACAGTTCCGGCCAACGCTCAGAGCATTAACGATATTCAGGGGGTGACACAGGCGGATGTTGACCGCGCCATCAAAATTTTCAAGGATAAATTTGGTTTTGATGCGGGCAAATTCGCCACCACAGACAAGGATCAGGATGAAAAGATACTGCTCAAGCTGGACTGGAACATTAATGATAATCATCGTGCGACGGTATCTTACCAACGCGCCAATGGTGATGTAATTTTTGATGATTTTCCGGAGCTGGCGGCCCTTCAATCCAACCGTTATAATGTTAACGAACGTCTGAACAGTTACAGCTTTCAGCTGTTCTCCGACTGGAGTGATAATTTCTCAACTGAGCTGAAACTCGGATTCAAGAATGTCAAAAACCGGCAGGTCAGTGTTGATTCCAGCACCCCTACCTTCCAGATTACGGCCCCGGGCGGGGGGACCATTCTTGCGGGCGGGGACCAGTTCCGTCATAATAATAAGCTGGATAACAGCTCGCGTATTTTTCGCTTGAAGGGTGATTATACATACGGAGACCATACAATAACCGGCGGTGTTGAGCAGGAACGCAATTCGGTAAATAACGTATTCCTGCCATTCTCTCGCGGCCTGCTGTTTTTTAACAGCCTTGATGACCTTGCAGGTATTGGCAATAATGGCGTTCCCAATATAGCCTCTCTGTTATTCGGCGGGTCCAATACGGGTAAAGTTGATGATGCCAGAGGTAAATTTACCTTGACGACCAATTCGGTATATCTTCAGGATGAATGGCTTGTAACCGATGATCTGACCATAAAATTCGGGTTGCGTTATGACTGGATGGTAAATAAAGACAAGGTGCCGTTAAATCAGGGATTTGCGGACCGTAACGGTTTCGACAATACCGAAAATCTTGACGGCAAAGACCTGTTGATGCCGCGTTTTGGCTTTAACTGGCAGGCCGATGACCGCCTGACGGTTCGGGGTGGTGCGGGTCTGTTCGGGGGCGGAACGCCGTTGATTATGCTGTCCAACAGCTATTCAGGCAACGGTGTTACCCGGACATTCGCCGGATTTTTTGCCCCGTTTTTCGGCGGGCCTTTTCCCGGGTTAATCGCCGATACGGCAGCTAATCTTCCCAATGCCGATGCTGTTTCGAAAAACTTTCAGCAATTTCTGTCCCCCAAAGAGGCCGAGGCAGTGGATGCGCTGTCGCCGGATATTCAATTGCTGTCAAGCTGGAAATATAATCTGGCTTTAGACTATGTTCTTGATCTGTCAAGTATGGGTATGGGCGATGACTGGAAGATTACCCTGGAAGGTATCTATACCGATGTGAAGAACGGCTATGATATATTTGAAGGCCGCCGCGTGAAAATCGGCACTGCGCCTGATGGCCGTCCAATTTACAGCAGCACGGAGAGTGGCAGTTTTAACCGGGCTGACTATATTGTCCGCAACACAAAAAAGGGCAGCAGTACCATTATCTCCCTTGATATTGCAAAAAGTTTCGATACTGATTTTGGGTATTTTACCACGACATTGGGCTATACCCATCAGGATGTGAATGATGTCCGGTCCTATAACCGGTTTGTCGGCTTTGAGACATTTGCCTTCGATCCCCAGCGGGACCTTAATAATCCGGATGTCTCCACATCAAGTTTCGAGATTCCCAACCGGATTACCGCGACCATCAACTGGGAAAAAGAAATATTTGGCGATAATCTGACCAAGCTGGGCTTTGTCTATACGGGCCGGAGTGGCAGGAATTTCAGCTATATCTTTGACGGACCCTCCGGGTTCGGGGCCGTTCTGCCATTCGGGGGTAATGATCTGGCCGATAAAACCAGTACGGATAATCCGGGGCCAAATCTGTTCTATGTTCCGTCCGGGCTTAATGATCCGATTGTTACCGGTGACCCGGCGTTCCTTGCCAGTCTTGATCAGACCATTAATGGTGACAGTTGTCTTTCAAGCTTCCGTGGCGGGATCATTCCCCGGAATTCCTGTAGTACCGGCTGGGTTAACCGGATAAATATGCGTTTTATACAGGAGGTTGAAATTGTTCCGGGTCACAAGGTTGAGTTTATCCTTGATATTGAAAATCTTGGCAACCTGATCAACAATAACTGGGGCCGTCTTGATACCATTTTCGAGCCATCAAATATACCGCTGGCCAATGTACAGATCAGCCCGGATGGGTCACAATATATATTGAGCGCGCCGACGTCACCCACGGCAACGGCAGCCAACCCGAATATTGCCCGCCTCCCGTCTGTTTACCGGATACAGTTCGGGATTCGCTATCGTTTCTAGAGCTAAAACCGGATAAATATTTAAAGAGCCGGCGCCCCGGAAACGGGTTGCCGGCTTTTTTTTTCGAGATGGGCTGAATGGGGAGAAGGTGGAGGCGCGGACCGGAATCGAACCGGTATGGACGGATTTGCAATCCGCTGCGTAGCCATTCCGCCACCGCGCCATCTAATTGATTATAAAGATAAAATCATAAAATAAAAGAAATGTTTAATCGTTTTTTATAGTTGGTTTTGCATTTTTCACCTTCGGGCCAGATTATGTCGCATATATATCACTTTTTTTCAAGCTTAATTATTGCCGCGCCGGCTCTTTTTTCTTCTGTGTTTGATCCATGTAACATGAAACCATGTGATTTATTTTGTCGCCAGTGACCAGTTCTGTCTGGCGATTATTATACCAGCAGGTCCTGGGTGTAAAATTGTTCATGGGTGAAGATAGCGTTTAGAATTCTGTCTTCTGTCTGGTTGATCATATCATGGAGAGATTTTTGGATCTTTCGGGGGTCATCGCTTTTCATAATGTCAAAAGTCATTTTTTGTTGTTCATTTGAGTAGGGGAAGCTGTTTGTTGTTTTTATATATAGCCAATAGATACGCATCGCCATATCTTCCAATTGGCCTATCCATTCACGCATTAAGGGATATTGTGCCGGATAGCACAGGGTCAGATTTAATTCTTTGTTGATCTTCAGGAACTTTAAAGCAGACTGATCATCTTGTGCTGTGAGTAAATTTTGTAATTTATCATTCAGATTATTTAATTGCCTAAAGTCAATATTGGCCCCGGAAATGGCCGCAATTTCCGGCAGTAATATCTTTCGTAATGCGAAATTTTGTTTGATTTCCATCAAGGTAAGCGGCGCCACCTGCGTTACGCGCGGCGATAGTGAAACCAGGAATTGTTGAGCCATCAGGCGTTCGATCAGGTTTCGCGAGATCGTCCGGCTGAGGCCAAACATATCACTTAGGATATTTTCAGATACCTTCTGACTTGGGAGGAGCTTTTGGGTAACAATAGCCTCCATAATAATTTCATAGGCCTCAAGGGCGTCTTTATTCTGTATCGTGATCTTTGTCATGTATTTCCCGTGCATAAATATAAGATATTCATATACCGCAAGGGTTATTTATACAAGGAAACATAGGCTCTGAAAACAGGATATAAACAGTCTTAAGAAAAAATAAGGCTGTACTATTTACCTCTATTACGTATAACTATAGCAGGTAAAATGAATATATCGATCTCACTCATGGAATAATTTCACAGCGAGTAGCATGGAATGAAGATAGCCCGAATTGACATCCACAAACTGAATATAGCCATAAGCAACCCGATACGGGTCAAGCTGGGCGTTATTGATGCCGCCCACAATATTGCAGTCAAGATCACGACGGAAAGCGGTATTTACGGTTGGGGGGAGGCCAGCCCTTTCGCGCCGATCACCGGCGACAGTCAGGACAGCAATTAC
>JALUWZ010000143.1 GCA_027019205.1 Emcibacter sp. | reverse complement strand
TTCGGCCCGAGGAAGCCATAAACCGACCCCTTGGGCACCTTGAGATCAAAATTATCGACTACCTTGCGGGTGCCATATATTTTGGTCAGCCCCCTGACATCTATCACCAGATCCCGTGCGGTCATTGCAGGGTGACACCGACCGGCTGGCCATTCAGGAATTTTCCCGGATGATCGGGAATGGCCTCGACCATATAAACCAGTTTTTTGCGTTCTTTCTCGCTGAAAATTACCGGCGGGGTGAATTCCGCCTGATCGGAAATATAGGTGATCTTTCCCTGCTCTCCCGCCGGGCAGTTATCACATTGAAAGCGCACGCGTCCACCATGATGCACGCGGGGAAGTGTTGCCTCATGAACGAAAAACCGGATACGCATCTGTTCCGGTGGCAGCAGGGCAAGAACCGGCTGTGTCGGGCCAGCCATTTCGCCCCGGCGTCTGAATATAGTCTCAATCCGTCCGGATGCCGGGGCCATGATGCTGTAATCCCGAAGCTCCGCCTGCGCCCGCTCCACTGCGGCAGCGCGGGCGGCAACATCACCTTCAGCCGCCGCAATAACGTCCGTCCGCGCCGGAAGCCGGACAAGGGCGAGACGCGCACGGGCCTCGCGCAGCCGGGCCTGTGCATTGTCCAGAGCGGCCCGGTCCTGATCCAGACGTGCCACGGCGCTCGTCCCCGACCTCACCAGGTTTTTACTGCGCTTATAGGATTGTTCAGCAAGGGTCAGGGTCGCCTGACTTGCCTTCAGGGTTTCAGCAGCGGCCTGTATTTCTTCTGCCCGTCCGCCTTTTTTAAGGTCCGAAAGCCGCGATTCCGCCGCCGCCCGCGCGGCAACTGCCTCATCCAGTGCGGCCCGCGCCCGCACTGAATCGACTGAAAATAATAATTTTCCGGCCTTGACCTGATCGCCCTCGACCACGGTCAGCACCGTCAAAATACCGGAGACACGCGGGGCCAGAATCAACTGACGCCCCTCCACATAGCCCTGCAGGGGCTGATCGGCCTGCTCCGACCCGCAGGAAGACAGTAACGGGATGGCTAATAAAATAAATAAAATTCGCATATATAATCCCTTGAAACTGTTATCTGATATATTTTTTCCGGCGATAGCTCAGGGCTTCGGAGATATGGATTTTGCTGATTTCAGACTGTCCCTCAAGGTCGGCCAGGGTTCGGGCAACACGCAGGATACGGTGATAGCCCCGGGCAGTGAGCTTCATAACATCTATTGCCTGCGTAAGGATTTCCCGGGCCGCCCTGTCAAGGGACGCCACCTGTTCCAGTGCCTCCCCGTCCACTTCGGCATTGCAGCGGATATTATTCAGCCCCATTTCCTGATAGCGCGCCGTCTGTATGTCGCGGGCGGTCCTCACCCGGGCGGCAACATCGCGGCTGCTTTCTATCGGCACCGGCAGGCTCAGATCCCGGGCGCTGACCGCCGGGACCTCAATATGAATATCAAAACGGTCCATCATCGGCCCTGATATTTTGGCCTGATATTCCACCGCACAGCGCGGCGCCCGGCTGCAGGCCTGGGCAGGGTCATCAAGATAGCCGCAGCGGCAGGGATTCATCGCCGCCACCAGTTGAAAGCGCGCCGGATAGGTCACATGGCGGTTGGCCCGCGCCACCACCGCCTCGCCACTTTCAATCGGCTGACGCAGGCTGTCCAGCGCCGGACGCTGAAATTCCGGCAGCTCGTCAAGAAACAACACCCCCCGGTGAGCCAGTGAAATCTCGCCCGGGCGCGCCTTCATGCCGCCCCCGACCAGGGAGGCCATCGATGCCGAATGATGCGGGTTGCGAAAGGGCCGGTTGCGGGTAATCCTGCCGCCGGTCAGCAAACCCGAAACCGAGGCAATCATGCTGACTTCAAGAATTTCCTCTGCCGTCATCGGCGGCAATATCCCCGGCAGGCGGGCCGCCAGCATTGACTTTCCCGATCCCGGCGGGCCGACCATACACAGGTTATGGCCGCCAGCCGCAACAATTTCCAGCGCCCTTTTGGCGGTCTCCTGTCCTTTTATGTCCCGGAGATCGGGGATATGTTCCTCATCCCCGGCGAGGCTGGCAAGCGGCGGACTGAGCAATTGGCTGCCTTTAAGATGGTTGATCAGGGTGAGCAGATTTTCTGCGGCGATGATTTCGACCTCCCCGGCCCAGGCCGCCTCGCCGCCGGATGCCGCCGCACAGATCAGACCGCAATCAAGCTCCGCCGCCTTCATCGCCGCCGGCAGAATCCCGGGGACCGCCTGTATTGCCCCGTCAAGGCCGAGTTCGCCGAGTATGATATAGCTTGCCACCGCATCGCTCGCCACCGCCCCCATCGCCACCAGCAGGCCGAGGGCAATGGCGAGATCATAATGGCTGCCTTCCTTGGGCAGGTCCGCCGGGGCGAGATTTACGGTAATTCTTTTCGGCGGCAGGGCAAGGCCGATAGCGAGCAGCGCCGCCCTGACCCGCTCGCGGGATTCAGCCACCGCCTTGTCCGGCAGGCCGACAATGGTAAAGGACGGCAGGCCCGACGCCACCTGTACCTGAACATCGACCGCGCGGGCCTCAATGCCAACGAAGGCCACCGTCCCGATATGTGCAACCATTCCCCCTCCTGTTATCCCGGGTTATTTTACAAGAAACGCTTTATACAGAGACAGCTTAGCAACAAATGAAGCCGGACAAAAGGCAAGATTTTATATTGGACAATATACTCAACGAAAAATGGCTGCAGGCGGGGGACCCGCAGCCATATATCTACGGAGGACAGTATTTCCTGTGTGAAAAAAATAACTATCACATTACTTAAGACGCCCTGACGGGGGCGCCCCACTACAAAAAAATAAAAAAAACGGCCTTCCCGAATGTGGGAAAACTGATTTAAAGGCCGGTTGGCAGCTATTTCGATTTCAACTGTCTATAGTTGAATAAGCTTTTTTTTACGATATATTGGAGGTTATCTGCCTTACGGGGTAAAAACAGGGAAAAAACCATGAAAAATACCATATTAATTTCAGCCTTCGTCATTTTTCTCCTCAACAGCGGGGTAGCAAGGGCGGACTGGACCCTGAATATGGATAAATCCGGTCTTTCCTTTGGCTCGATCAAGAAAAACAATATCGGCGAAAGCAATCATTTCCGTCATTTGGAGGGCCGCATTACCGATAATGGCGAAATCACCCTGCTGATTGATCTGGCAAGTGTGGAAACATGGGTCGATATCCGCAATGCCCGCCTGAAGGAATTTTTCTTTCAGACCGGTGAATTCCCGCTCGCCACCCTGAAGGGGCAGGTCGATATGACCAAATTCAGCAAGCTGAAACCCGGTGAGCAGATGACTTTTCAGACAAATTTTGATCTCAGCCTTCACGGACAGCAGCAATCCCTTGATGCCGACCTCATTATTCTGCGGCTAAGTGATACAGGCATTGTCGTTATTCCCGATGAATTTATTTTTCTTGATGCCAAAAAATTTGATTTACTTCCCGGTCTTGAAAAGCTAAAAAAGCTGGCAAAATTGCCCGCCATCAGCAGCGCTGTGCCGGTGGCCTTTCATTTAACCTTCACCAAAGACCGCTAACAGAGTAATTTCATGACCTTCTCGCTTAAAATGACCGCAGCAGTGGCTGTGATGTCCTGCCTCGCGCCAACATTTTCTCTGGCTCAGGTTTCACCGGATATTCAGAAATTATTGACGACAGCCTCTGAACAGGATGGTGGTAAAAATCTTGATCTGGTGGCGAAACTCGCCATTGCGGCAAATCCCGGCGCCGCACAGGATATCCAGGCCTTTATCGCCGGTCTGAAACAACAAAAACCCGTAGAGGTCGTTACGGCAATACCCGACCCCGGATATTTCAGTTTCAAGGGCTGGGACGGCAGCGTGGACCTCAATTATCTGCGGTCCAGCGGCAATACCCGTCAGGAATCTCTCGGGCTTGCCGGTAAAATACACCGGGATTCCGGACTCTTTCATCATACGCTTGCGAGCTTCCTTGATCTCAATAAAAATACCGGCGTCAAGGACAAGCAAAGATGGGGGATTTCCTACAAGCTGGATTATGATTTCTCGGAAAAATTATATGTCACAAGTTTTGCCGGATATGAAAATGACCAGTTTGGCGCCTTCCGCGAGCGCATCACCACCTCGCTCGGCATTGGCTATCCGGTGATAGAAACCGACAGCTACAGCTGGAAAGTTGAAGCCGGCCCCGGCATTCTCTTTACCCGCGACCTGCCGGGTGAAGCCTACAATACCAGCATCAGCGCCTTTGCCAGCAGCATCTTTGACTGGACCATAAATGATCGCAGTGATTTCACCAATATCACCAAAGTCTATTTTGGCAACAAGAATGTCATAGACAGCAAAACCGCCCTGAAAGTGAAAATCAATGGCGCGCTCAGCAGCAAACTTTCCTATGACATCATGTATGACCGCGATGCCCCCGTTGGCCGTAAAAAGACCGACACCGTCGCCCGGGCCGGTCTTTCATATGATTTTTAAGGTCTGGCCTATGACTTTTAAGGTCTGGTGATAACATAAATACCCTGGGTCGCCATCAGGTTGGCCAGAAACAGATTATGAAACGCCATCCGGTAGCCCCGGGCGTTGATTGCCATATTCTGTTCGATCTCGATATCCAGCTTCGCACACAGATCGACGAAATCGCGGATGGTGCAAAAGTGAATATTGGGCGTGGCATACCATGGATAGTCCAGCGTTTTATTCACCGGCATCGTCGCGAAGATCCCCAGACTGAGCCTTACCCGCCAGTGACCGAAATTCGGAAAGGACACCACCGCCCGCCTGCCGACCCTGAGCAATTGTTCGAGCATCCGGTCCGGGCGTTTCATCGCCTGCAGGGTCTGGCTGAGGATGACATAATCAAAACTCTGGTCCGGATAGAATTCTATGTCCTTCTCCGCATTGCCCTGAATGACCGACAGCCCCTTGGCGATCGACCTGTTGACCCCCTCCGGGCTAAGCTCGATCCCGCGACCATCCACCTGTTTCTCCCGCACCAGATAATCCAGCAGGCTGCCATCACCGCAGCCAACATCCAGCACCGTTGTTCCCGGTTCAACAAGCCGGGCAATTTCCAGCAGATCCACCCGGATATCAGACGCCCTTGGCTGTTCGGCATTCATGACTGAAACCCCCCGATACTGTCGGCCTCGGAGCTGAGAAACCCGCGAATGATGGTGAACATTTCCGGACAATCAAGCAAAAAACTGTCATGGCCCTTGTCCATATCAATATCGGCATAGCTCACCCGGGCGCGGGCCGCATTGAGGGCGCGGACGATATGGCGGCTTTCCCCGGTGGTATAAAGCCAGTCCGAGGTAAAGGACAGCACACAGAAGCGGGTTGTCGTCCCCTGAAAGGCTTTGGCCAATATGCCGCCATAAGGACTGCCGAGATCATAATAATCCATCGCCCGGGTGATATAGAGATAGCTGTTGGCGTCAAAGCGATCGACAAAGGATATCCCCTGATGACGCAGATAGCTCTCGATCTGAAAATCGGCATCAAAGCCGAACGCCACCCGGTCCCGGTCCTGAAGACTGCGGCCAAAGCGGCTGGTCAGGCCACGTTCCGACATATAGGTGATATGGGCCGCCATCCGCGCCACCGCAAGCCCGGCATGGGGCCGCGCCCCGCCATTGTCATAATAGCGACCATGGTCCCAGTTGGCATCGGCCATAATCGCCTGGCGTCCGACCTCGTGAAAGGCGATATTCTGGGCCGAATGGCGCCAGGTCGTGGCGATGGCAATCACGGTTTTTACCCGGTCCGGATAATCAACCGCCCATTGCAGGGCCTGCATGCCGCCCATGGAGCCGCCGATAACCGAAAACAGACTTTCAATGCCCAGATGATCCAGTAACATCGCCTGGGCGCGCACCATATCGCCAATGGTGATCACCGGAAAGGTCAGACCGTAAGGCCTGCCGGTTTCCGGATCGGGTGAGGCCGGTCCCGTTGTGCCGGCACAGGAGCCAAGCACATTGATGCAGATGACAAAATAACGCCCGGTATCCACCGGACGGCCCGGCCCGACCATATTCTGCCACCAGCCTTTCTTGCCGGTAATCGGGTTGATACCCCGGACATACTGATCCCCGGTCAGGGCATGACAGACCAGCACCGCATTGCTCCTGTCGTCATTCAGCTTTCCCCAGCATTTATAGGCGACCTGAAACGGCCCGATACTGTCGCCGGAATCAAGCCGCAACGGGCTGTCCTGGCCGAGTGTCACCACTTCGGCAAAGCCGTCATCCGTCGAATCTGTTACCGTTTTCCTGTCCATAAAAAAACAACATAATCATTATCTGGCAAAAGAACAGTTGAATTTTGCCCCGGATGAATATAATGCAGGTGAACATCTTTAACAGGATAAATTCAGGGAAAGACCATGAGTGGACCGAAACCACGCCCGTGGATAGAAAAGCTTGACGTCTATGTCGGCGGAAAATCCCGAACTGACGGCATCGCAAAATCAGTTAAACTATCCTCCAACGAAAGCGCTCTGGGGGCCAGTCCCATGGCCGTGGCCGCCTATCTCGGCGAGGCGGAAAGACTGCACCGCTATCCGGATGCCGCCTGTTATGATCTGCGTGCCGCTCTGGCAAAGAAATATGATATTGACCCGGGACAGATCGTCTGCGGTATCGGCTCTGACGAAATATTAAAGCTCGCCTGCCGGGCCTATCTCACCCCCGGTGACGAGGTCATTTTCAGCAAACACAGTTTCATGATGTATCCGATCGTCACTGCCGGATTTGGCGGCGTGCCGGTCGAGGTGGACGACCGCGACTTTACCAGCGATGTTGACAATATTCTGGCGGCGGTCAGCGAAAAAACCCGGATCATCTTCCTCGCCAATCCCAATAATCCCACCGGCACCTATATCCCGGCCCGCGAGGTCGAACGGCTGTGGCAGAATATTCCGGGCGATATTCTGCTGGTGGTTGACGGGGCCTATGCGGAATTTGTCGAAAAGGAAGATTACCGGCCCGGCATTGAACTGGTTCGGAAATCAAGGAATGTCCTGATGACCCGGACATTTTCCAAGCTATACGGCCTTGCCGCCCTTCGGCTCGGCTGGGGCTATGCCTGTGGTGAAATTATCGCGATCCTTGACAGCATCCGCGACCCGTTCAATGTGCCGTCAGTCACCCAGGTTGCCGGGATTGCCGCCCTTCGGGATAGCGATTTTGAGGAAAAGGCCCGCGCCCATAACCGTGAATGGCTGAACTATTTAACAGCAGGCCTTCAGGCCATCGGGCTTTATCCCGTGCCCTCCGTCACCAATTTTATCCTGATCCGCTTTCCGGAGAAGGACGGCAAAACGGCGGAAGCCGCCAATGACTTTCTGCTCAAGCGGGGCTATATTCTGCGCTGGCTGCCGGGGCAGGGCCTGCACCATTGTTTGCGCCTGACCATTGGAACAGAAGACCAGAACCGCGATGTCCTGCGTCTGCTAACCGAATTTATGGAGCAGTAATTATGGCGATCTTTAACCAAATTACCCTTGTCGGGCTGGGACTTATCGGCTCCTCCATCGCCCGGGCGGTTCGGGAAGGCGGGGTTGCGGAGCGGGTGATTGGCTGTGACAGCAGCGCTGACAACCGCCGGGCCGCCCGCGAGCTTGATCTCGCCGATAATATTACCGCCGACCCGCTTCGGGCCGTCAAAGGCTCGGAACTGATCATTCTCGCGACCCCGGTCGGCACCTATCACGACCTCGGCAGGATCATCTGTCCCGCCATGGACAGCGGCGCTATCCTGAGCGATGTCGGATCGGTGAAATCAAGCGTCGTCAAGGCCCTGTTGCCGCTGATCCGCCCCGACTGCCATCTGATCCCGGGGCATCCCGTGGCCGGGACCGAACAATCAGGACCCGGGGCCGGATTTGCCAGCCTGTTCAGCGGGCGCTGGGCTATCCTTACCCCGCCCGAAGACACCGACCCGGAGATGATCGCAAAGCTGGAAAAATTCTGGCAGGCGCTGGGCAGCAAGGTCGAACAGATGAGTGCGGATCATCATGATATGGTTCTGGCCATTACCAGCCACCTGCCCCATCTGATCGCCTATAATATTGTCGGCACCGCCCGCCATCTTGAAGAAGTTACCAAATCCGAAGTGATTAAATATTCCGCCGGAGGATTCCGGGATTTCACCCGCATTGCCGCCTCTAACCCGGTCATGTGGCGCGATGTTTTCCTTAATAACAAGGAAGCGGTGCTGGAAATGCTCGGACGTTTCAGCGAAGACCTGACCGCCCTGCAACGCTCCATCCGCTATGATGAGGGGGACAAGCTGTATGAATTGTTTGAGCGCACCCGCCGCATCCGCCAGCAGATTATCGAGGCCGGACAGGAAGAGGATGTCGCCGACTTTGGCCGCCATCAGGACGACCC
>JALUWZ010000142.1 GCA_027019205.1 Emcibacter sp. | reverse complement strand
CAACCTCTCAAGTTCTAATTTCTGGTGGTATATATTCGGCTAATGTAGATTCGGCTAACCATGCTTTTGCACCAAGTATAGTATCAATAACCTCATCATTTAAATGATTCCTCGGTGGCACAGGCTGACCCATAATCCCATTCCTAGGACACGTATACTTGACAATCAGATGTTCACCTTCCAGATCAGGTAGTTTAACCGAATATAATTCACCTATAAGTGGATCATCATCTTTATCAATCAACTTTGCATCTAAATGATCCAATAGATTAGCCCACCCAAGGATTTCAAATCCTGCTGCTCTTACCTCTATATCCGAGGTATTAAATACATCTTTCACGTCAGGCGTATCTAAAATCCATGATTTTGGAACTACTATCCCATGCCAATGATACAGTTCCCATCCATCTCTCCATCTATGTGATGGCCCATTTTCACAATGTGGTTGATTTTGATCATCAACTTTAAGAATTTCAGGAAAATCACTTACAATACAGAATTTTTCATGCATGACTCTGAATCCACCATGTATAGCGGCTTGTTCCCAATATTTATAGGATTCAAATTCAGGAAGATCAAGACCGATGATATCTCTCATAGCTGTTATATAACAATCATAGGATGACCACATATTACCACCTTGATGTGATATATGCCATTTATTTGCACAATCTATACCGAATTGACCAGCCATAGCATAACATGCATCATGGGTGGCTCTACGAGTGGCATCACTGACATCATCATCATCAGTTGCAACATCAGTTGCATCAGAAGTGGCTCTATCAGTGGCTGCATGAGTGGCTCTACGAGTGGCAACACCAGTGGCATCGTAAATGGCTGCATCAGTGGCAACACCAGTTGCTCTATAAGTGGCTGCAACGGCGGCAACATAAGTGGCATCATAAGTGGCTCTACGAGTGGCTCTACGAGTGGCTCTACGAGTGGCATCATCAGTGGCATCATAAGTGGCTGCATCAGTGGCAACACGAGTGGCTCTACGAGTGGCATCATCAGTGGCCTCATAAGTGGCTGTAAGAGTGGCTCTACGAGTGGAATCATAAGTGGCAACATAGGTGGCTCTACGAGTGGCTGCATCAGTGGCTCTACGAGTGGCTCTACGAGTGGCTCTATCAGTTACAACATCAGTTGCCTCGTAAATGGCTCTACGAGTGGCTCTACGAGTGGCAACCTCAGTGGCATCATCAGTGGCTGCATCAGTGGCATCATAGGTGGCATCGTAAATGGCTCTACCAGTGGAAACATCAATATTAAGTGATTTATTATACCATATAGCTGCAGCAGCTCCATATGCGTATTTCATCACCAATGGAGAAGGAACAATAACCACGATTGGTTCTTCCAATCCAGAAACCCTATATAACCCGTGAATCGCATCTGT
>JALUWZ010000141.1 GCA_027019205.1 Emcibacter sp. | reverse complement strand
CAGCAGATAGCCATCCGTCACCCCGGAGGCGGCAAAAATCACATCGCCGCTGGCCATTTCCAGCGCGGAATATTTCCGGTTAAGGTCGGTAATGCCCCATTTATGGGCGCGACCCCGCTCATCATCATTGCGGAATATCAACCGGCCCTGCATCTGCCCGCCGATACAGCGCAGGGCGGCAGCGGCCAGAACACCTTCCGGCGCCCCGCCTGATCCCATGTAAATATCAACACTGGTTTCCGGGTTGGTGGTATCAATCACCCCGGCAACATCACCGTCACCGATCAGCTTGATCCGCGCCCCGGCGGTGCGGACTTCCTCTATGATCGCCGCATGACGCGGACGGTCAAGGACGCAAACCAGAATATCATTGACTGAACAGCCTTTGGCCGCCGCAACGGATTTGATATTTTCGGTCGGCGTCCGGTCAAGGTCAATGACACCTTCGTCGTAACCCGGCCCGACGGCAATCTTGTCCATATAGACATCCGGGGCATTCAGCAGATGGCCCTCTTCGGAAATGGCAATTACCGCCAGTGAATTCTGCATCGCCTTGGCGGCGATCGTGGTGCCTTCGAGGGGGTCAAGGGCAATATCAACCCGTGGGCCTTTGCCGGTGCCGACCTCTTCGCCGATAAACAGCATCGGCGCCTCGTCCCTCTCGCCTTCGCCGATTACGACGCGGCCCTGAATATCCATTTTATTGAGCGCCGCCCGCATGGCGTCAACCGCCGCCGCATCCGCCGCCTTCTCATCGCCCTTGCCGACAAGTTTGGCTGCGGAGACCGCCGCCGCCTCCGTCACCCGTACAAGATCCAGTACAAGCAGACGATCCAGATTCGATTCAAAGGACATTCCTTTTTTCCTTATGTTATGATTTTTAAAATTAATCTGTATTTCTTTTACAAATTCTCTATGCGGATTGCCAGAGCTTTATCAATTACCGAGGATAATGCATTGATCTGGTTCATGGCATTCATTAATTTCTGTTCACGGGTATCATGGGTTACCATGACGACATAAACGCTGCCATCCTGTTCGCTGCCCTTTTGCAGCATAACATGGAGCGAGACATCCTGATCCCTGAGGGCGGCGGTAATATCGGCAATCACCCCGGGCTGTTCCTCGACATGAAGGCGGATATAATAAGGGCCAACCCGGTCAGACATGCTGATCAGCGCCACTTCCTGCATGGCACGGGCCGGAACAAAAAATGCCGGACCATGATGGCCACGGGCGATATCAATAATATCCGCCACCACCGCAGAGGCGGTCGGGCCTTCCCCCGCGCCGCGCCCCTCATAGAAGGTCCGGTCAATAAAATCCCCGTCAACCACGATGGCATTAAAGCCGTCATCCACATGGGCTATCGGCGCGGAATTCGGCACCAGACAGGGATGAACCCGCTGTTCCAGTCCGGCTTTCGCAAGGCTGGCAATGCCGAGCAGCTTTATCCGGTAGCCCAGCTCTTTCGCATATTCAATATCGACCAGCTTGATGCGGCGGATGCCTTCGGTATAGACATCGTCAAAATTTGCCTTGACCCCGAAAGCGACCGTGCTGAGGATCGTCAGCTTGTGAGCGGCGTCAATACCGTCGAGATCAAGCGACGGGTCGGCCTCAAGATAGCCGAGAAGCTTGGTCTCTTCGAGAATTTCCCCGTAATCCCGGCCCGTCGCCTCCATCTGGGTCAGCATATAATTTGTTGTCCCGTTCAGGATGCCATACACCTTGTTGAGCCGGTTGGCCGCCAGCCCCTCGCCAAGGGATTTTATGATCGGAATGCCTCCGGCTACCGCAGCCTCAAAGCGCAGGGCAAGCTGCTGTTTCCCGGCACATTCCGCCAGTTCATTGCCATGATGGGCAATCAGCGCCTTGTTGGCGGTGACAAAGGATTTTCCCCGGTCCAGTGCCTGCCGGGCAAGGGCATGGGCAATGCCATCAGAGCCGCCAATCAGTTCAACAATGATGTCCACATCGTCCCGTGTGGTAAAATCGAGGACATTGTCAACCCAGTCATAGGCGGAAATATCTATCCCGCGCGCGCGGCTGCGATTACTGGCGGAAACGGCGATAATTTCCACCGGACGTCCGGCGCGCGCCGCGATCATCTCCCGGTGGCTTTCCAGAATTTTGATCACCCCGACCCCGACCGTACCAAGCCCGGCGATGGCTATTTTAAGTGGTTTGCTCACGGGTTTATTCCTTCTGTAATCCGGGCTATTAATCTCGGGCTGTCGGTCATGAATTTTTTGATATTGCGGATCGCCTGACGGATGCGCTGTTCATTTTCCACCATGGCGATGCGGACAAACCCCTCGCCATATTCACCGAAGCCTTCACCGGGGGATACCGCAACATGGGCATGTTTCAACAGCTGCTTGGTGAATTCCATTGAGCCGAGATCGCGCCAGATTTCCGGAATTCTGCCCCAGGCAAACATGGTTGCCGCAGGCGAGGGAATGTCCCAGCCGGCATCCCCAAGCCCCCGGATCAGCACATCCCGACGCGATTTATAGACCCTGCGGGCATAATCAATATAGTCCTGTGGCCCGTTGAGCGCCGCCGTGGCCGCCACCTGAATCGGCGTAAAGGCCCCGTAATCAACATAGGATTTCATCCGGGTGAGCGCCGCGATCAGATCACGGTTGCCGACCGCAAATCCCATGCGCCACCCGGCCATGGAATAGGTCTTGCTGAGCGAGGTGAATTCGATCGCCACATCCTTTGCCCCGGGCACCTGCAGGATGGACGGCGGCGGCGTGCCGTCAAAATATATTTCCGCATAGGCAAGGTCCGACAGGATATAGATTTTATGCTTGCGGGCGAAATCAACTATTTCCTGATAGAAATCGAGATCAACCACCTGTGCCGTCGGGTTTGACGGAAAATTGATCACCAGCGCCGTCGGCTTTGGAATGGAATGTTTGACCGCGTTGGCCAGTTCCTCCATAAAATCCTGTCCGGTGCCAACCGGCAAATGGCGGATAGTGGCCCCGGCGATGATAAAACCGAAATGATGAATGGGGTAGCTCGGGTTCGGCACCAGAATAACATCGCCCGGCGCCGTGATGGCCTGGGCCAGGTTGGCGAGGCCCTCTTTGGAGCCGAGGGTGACGATGCTCTCTGTTTCCGGATCAATATCAACATTGAATCGCCGGTCGTAATAGGCACAGAGCGCCTTGCGCAGCCCGGGAATACCGCGCGAGGTTGAATAGCGATGCACCTTGGGATTCTTCAGGGTTTCGGTCAGCTTGTCCATGACATGCTGCGGCGGCACCAGATCAGGATTGCCCATACCGAAATCAATAATATCCGCCCCTGCGGCCCGTTCCGCCGCCTTCATGGCATTGACTTCGGCAAAAACATAAGGGGGCAGTCTTTTGATGCGGTAAAAATCCTTTTCCATCTTTTCCTCTTGTGTGTGACCTTGGCTCCCCGACAGACCGGGGACTCCAGCCGGGTCGTTATACCAACTGTCGATACTAAAGGAAAATGCCTTTTTCCCTGTTTCGGTAAAAATTATCCCGTTTACTTCACCGGTTTGTCACACTAGACTCCTATAAAGGTAATGGAGAACAGGTCATGAGCGACGAAAAATCTGAATTTGAACAGATTCCGGAAAATATTATGAAAAATATCACGGAAATGACAGCAGAATTTCAGAAAATGGCCCATGACTTTCTGGAAGAACAGAATGACCGGGTGTCCGATATTGAATCCGACCCCATGCATATCGGTGAAACCCTGCTTGAACTGTCGCGATATTACGCCACCCATCCCGAACAGCTGGTAGAAAAACAGATGGACCTGTGGCAGAATTACATGACCCTGTGGCAGAATGCATCGCGCAAAATGATGGGCGATGATACGGTAAAGCCTGTGATAGAACCTGACCCCAAAGACAAGAGATTCAAGGACAGGGAATGGCAGGAGAACCAGATATTTGACTTTATCCGCCAGTCCTACCTGCTGACATCCGACTGGCTTGCCGATGCCGTGAATGACATCCCGGCGGAAAATACTCACGAAAAAGCCAAGAAAAATTTCTTTACCCGGCAATTTATTGACGCCATGTCACCAACGAATTTTGCCCTGACCAACCCGGAGGTTATCCGCGAAACCATCGACAGTCAGGGCAAGAATCTGGTGAAGGGTTTTGAAAATATCCTGCGCGATTATAACCCGGAAAGCGGTAAATTTACCGTCAAAATGACCGATGACGAGAAATTCGAGCCAGGGCGCAATATTGCCACCACCCCGGGCAAGGTGATCTTCCGTAACGAGCTGATTGAGCTTATCCAGTATGCCCCGACAACGGAAAAACAATATAAGAAGCCGCTGCTGATTGTGCCGCCATGGATCAATAAATTCTATATCCTTGACCTGCGTCCGGAAAATTCGCTGGTCAGGTGGCTGACTGACAAGGGCTATAGCGTATTTATCATATCATGGCGCAATCCGGACAAGAGTATGGCAGACCTTGATTTCGGCGACTATATGCGCCTTGGCACCCTGACCGCCATTGACATGGTCAAACAGGCCACGGGGGAGAAAAAGATCAATACCGTCGGCTATTGTATCGGTGGCACCCTGCTTGCCAGCACACTCGCGCATCTTGCGGCAAAGGATACGCTTGACCAGATTGACTGTTCAACTTTTCTGGTGACACAGGTTGATTTCAGCGAGGCCGGGGAACTGACCATTTTCGTTGATGAAAAACAGATGAAAGATATGGAACAGACCATGGAAAAGCATGGTTTCCTTGATGGCAAAACCATGTCCAATACCTTCAATATGCTGCGGTCCAATGACCTTATATGGTCATTTGTCATCAATAATTATCTGAAAGGCAGAGATCCCTTCCCCTTTGACCTGCTCTATTGGAATGGTGACCATACCCGGCTGACCCGGGCCTGCCACAGCCAGTATCTCAAGGAAATGTATCTGCATAATAATCTGGTCAAACCGGGGAAAATCATCCTGAATGATACGCCGCTCGACCTGACAAAGATTGATATTCCGACCTATATTCAGGCGGCCCGCACCGACCATATCTGCCCGTGGATGTCGGTTTACAAGGACGTATGGCATTTTTCCGGCCCGAAAAGATTTATGCTCGCAGGCTCCGGACATATTGCCGGGGTGGTTAACCCGCCGTCCGCCCATAAATATAATCACTGGCTTAATGATGATTTGCCCCGTGATGCGTCGGAATGGCTTGAAGGGGCCACCAGCAAACCCGGCTCATGGTGGGATGACTGGCATAAATGGCTCAGGCTGAAATCCGGCCCGAAAGTCGCTGCCAGAATCCCCGGCGACGGCCCGTTAAAGGCCCTTGAGGACGCCCCGGGCAATTATGTGAAAACCCGTTATCGCTGAGTCTGGTTCGGGGCAGCCCCTTTCTCGAATTCGGCCTTGTAGGACTGCATGAATGTCTTCAGCTGGGCCACGCTGGCGATGGATTTGATCAGACGGCGCGGGTCCTGGTCCGTCCGCATCCTCGGGGCGGTGATAACATCAAAACTATCGCCGTATATTCCATTATCCATATGGCTCTTGTAATGAGCGCGCAGGGCAATTACCCCCGGCTTGTCCTGTTTGATGACATAAGCCAGAGACAGACGCAGCACTGACAGGCGTTCCTTTGGCGTCAACGGCGTATCATCCTTGTAGCGCTGTCCCAGCATCCGGGTTTCATGGCTGATATATTTATCCCAGTTTTTTGATTTCCAGTATATGTCGGAGCGCATATCCTCGGCTTCGGGCGTCTTGTATTCTTCAATCAGAACCTCTGCCTCCTCATAGCGGCCAAGTTCGATCAAGGCCCGGGCCTCAATCATCCGGCGGCGGTCCTGAACGTCATCCGGAATTTGTGAATCCCGGGTGGCCCGCAGTATTTTCAGGGCTTTCTCCGGCTTTGAATCCAGCAGATAGATCATCGCAAGGCGGCTGGCAACCACCGACTGCGCCCCGCCCTTGAGACGGAATTTAACCTGATGTTTCAACAGCGCCGCCGCCTCGTCCAGCAGGTCAAGAGAGACCAGCCGGTCCGCCAGCCGCCGGGTCATATTATCCCCGTCCTTGCCGAGCGGAATAAGTTCCCGGAATTGAGAATATAACGCCACGGCCTTGACCGGGTCCAGGTCATCTGCCCCGCCTTTCAGGAACAGATCACTATATATCCGGCTCATCTGCCGGGTCAGTTCAGCGGTCTTTTTTGAATCCCTGAAGAAGGTCACCGCAAGTTTCAGGGTCTGCAGCCCGGTATTATATTCTTTTTCCTGAACATAAAGATCACCGAGCCGGGAGAGTAACTCCAGCTCGAAATCATCGCCGCGCCAGGCAAAGCGCAGTTTCTCAAACTGGTCAATTGCCTCCGGTATTGTTATTTTTTTATCCTTCAAATTCATATTGATCAGATCAAACTTTGCCCGGGCGGCTGTTTGCCTGACCCCTGCCTTGACGATGCTTTCAAGCGATTCTCGGGCCTTTTTCACGTCACCATTATCGCGCTCAAGCACGGCACGCCAATATTCCACCTCGGTCATTTCCGCCGCCGTCAGGGGCAGGTCTTCCAGCAGGGACAGGCTGAATTCGACAAAGTCCCTGTCGGCCATTTCATAAGCGGCATGGGTGGCCGCAAACAGAAAATACTTCTGCCTGTCCGGTTCATAAGAGGACAGAATAGCCGATCCCTTTTTATAATCCGCAAAGGCGCGGGCGTAATTACCCAGCGCGTCATTGGCCACAGACCGCCATAAAAAAACATCCTTTTCCGCCGGGAAACTCTTGAAATGCAGCAGCTTGACCCCTTCCTCAAACCGTCGCATCAGAATATTGTCAATGGCCAGAACCATGCGGAATTCAGGACTGTTTACCAATCCCGGCTCGCCCTCCTGCATCACCTTCAGGACGCCGTAAGCTTCCCTTTCCCGCCCATTGGCCAGATAGAATCTGGCAAGCTTCCACCGGGCGGCATCCCGGTTGGCGTCGGTCGAATTGGACAGCCGGTACAGCAATTCATGCTTGTTGGCATAATAGTCACCTGTATCAAGCGGCCCCCGTGCCCAGCGGGTGAAATCCACAAGTTTCCCGCCGTCTGCCATTTCCTGCCCGGAAGCCGCCGACAATCCGACGGTTTTTGAAAAACGGTTGCGGGTAAGGGCCAGACCATTCGAGGCCGAAACACTGATTCCTTCGTTATATTTATCCAGTTTGACATCATCCGCAATCAGGGCAACTGCGATACCCTGTGCGGTGGCCAGAGAGTGAAACTCGGCAAATTTCCGCGACTGCGCGACACCCTGCGAGGGCGTCATAACCGGAACGACGGCGATTTCATCGCCAATATCGGGGTCTTTCAGCAGAATAACCGGCCCGGTATCTTCCACCGAATAGAAGAAACTTTCCCCCTTCTTTCCCGTCACCCGCAAGGAGCTGCTCTGAATTGGTATAGCGGGCGGGGTCGGGCCGTTCTTCAGGTCAACATACCATTCAGAGCCAACCTTGTGAACCATGACATTCTGCCCCGGCACCACCTCATACATCAGGATGGTCGCGGACGGGTTGTCAATCTGCTGCGCCGATAAAATCCGCTGGCCATAAAAAGATACAAGGGCGCTTTGATCAATATTTTTCTTGCCGTCAAAAACAACCCATAGATGGTTATAGCGGATAAAGACTGCCGCAGGCACCTCGCCTTTCCACGGGAAATCCAGGCTTAACTTATCCCATGTGCGTCGAACCCCGAGCTTCAGGTCGCTGCTGTTATCCAGTTGGCTCCGGGTCACAGCCGCCGTTTCAGCTGGCTGGTCCGCCACCGGCGTTTCCAGAGGGGCGGATTTCACCGCCGGGGCCTCCCCCGTGCCAACAATATCACCGGTTCCAACAATATCAAAAGCAATTTTGGAGCCATAGCGGGCTTCCTTTAACCGGCCCGGCTTTACCAGCCTGAAACTGACAATAAGCCTGTCGCCGTCAATCCGGTAGGCCGGGTCCGCCAGATAGGCCATTGGCTCGCGCGAAAGATTACCCCATTGCGGGATACTTGCCTTGTCAAAGGTAATTTCAAGCCTGTCACCGACAATTCTCGCCTTGTAGGAAACCTGCTCCTGCCAGTCAAAAACCAGCCTGCTGAAGGTTGGATGATCGCCGGAACGGACCACGACCGTCTGCCGGGCAAAGGCGGGCAGCGGAATTTGCAATATCAGGAGAAATATCCAGAGAACAGCCCATGCTGCCCTCACAGGATGACGGCCCGGTTTTTTGCCACGACTGGTCATATCATTGTCCCGATCCCGTTCTTGTCTGATCACTGTCTTCACGATAGATCAGTATATCGACACGCCGGGCCAGAATATAGCGTTCATTCAGGGGAATGCTCTTGTCAAGTTCATCAAAACGTGACGGGCCATCGCCGAATATCTCAATATGACGGGTATAACCGGCCTGTTTGATCAGCCGGGCAACCGACAAGGCCCGGACCAGTGATAATTCCCAGTTGGTCGGATAAAATCTGCCGCTTGTCGGCTCCGGGTCCGTGTGACCAACGACGGTAATTTTATTTTCAATCGACTGAAGGGAGGCCCCGAGTTCCCGCATGGATTTATAGGCATCCCGCGAAAATTCCGACTGGCCTTTTTCAAAAATCAGGTCTGCGGGCAGGGTAATCGCCAGCCGGTCATCCAGCAGCCTGACACTGCTGCGCCGCAGAATAGGATCATATTGCAGCTTGTCCTCCAATATTCTTTTCAGATAAGGCAGGCTGAGGGCCTCCTTTTCCGGAACCAGGGCCGCTTCAATATTATGCCAGTCTTCCTGTTGTATCTGCGCCTGGCTCCGGTTCAGATTTTCACTCAGGGATTTGACTGCCGCTTCCCATTGGGAGACCTGAACCGAACTCATCGAGAACATCAGGACAAAGAATGTCAGCAACAGCGACAGGAGGTCGGCAAAAATGATCAACCAGCTTTCTTCACCGGCCTTTTGTTGTGGTGGCTCCTTCTGCTGCGCTATCATAAGCTTCCCCTGTCATGATTTTCCGGGGCCTGCTGAATATTATCGGGTATTTTTATTTCCTGTCCTGAATTTGCCGGCAATTTTCTGGTATCATGCCCCTTCAGACTTTGAATGGACTCCGAAAGTTCACGGGTATAGAAGGTCAGGGTCAGGCGGTCTTCCTGCCGCGCGGCAATCCCGATGGACAGCTGGTTTCCGGCGACCCCGCTTTTCCTGAGGAGCTTCACAAAGGCTCCCGCCCGGAGAATACTGAGATTTTTCCAGTATTCAGGACCTTTGGGCAATGTTTTTCCGGACGAGATAACAATATTGATTTCCCGTTTTTCCTGCGCGTCAGCGTCGGCCAGAAAACTGGCCAGTTGATCCAGAAACTTCTGCTGGTCAGGCCGAAAGACACTGGTCCCGTCCTCGAACAGGTCGGCAGAGTTCACGGTGACTTTCAGAATATTGCCGCCCCTGGTTGGAAATTTGCCCTCAAAGCCGACCAGCGAGGCAAAAACACCGCGAATCTGTTCATAAAATTCATCATTGGGTGTTATGGCATCATCATTTGCCGAAACATCAACAAAATCGGCCTCCGGCTCATAAGGGTTTTTGAACGCCCGGGTCACACTTTCCGTGGCGGCATTGACCTTGTTCTGATCCTGATTTGAAATTGAATTCATCACGACAAAAAACGCCAGCACAATCAGATAGAGCGAGACAAAAAGACCGGTCGTGTCATTGCTGTTGGAGGATTTCCCGGAATCCGCAGGATCGGATAATCCTGTACTGTCAAAAATATTGCTCATCTTCTCAGACGTTTTCCCGGGTTTCTGCCGATATTAACCATAATCTCCCGAGCCTATATAAAAGTTACGGGACAATCAATCAAAGCTGTCAAATAAAGCGTCTATGGCATCCTGATCATTCGCCGTTACCTGACATTGCGGGCCTGCAAGCAGGGACGCATCCTCATCAGGGGCATGGTCCTCTTCGGCCTTGATGTGGGAATCTGTATCCCCTATGGCTCTGGCAAGATTTGCCAGCTTTTCTTCGAGATATTTCAGGGTATTGACCACCTTGGTCACCCGCTGTCCGGTAATATCCTGAAAACTTGACGCCTCGAAAATATGGGTTGAAATGACCATAAGCCTCTCGCCGGTCTCCCCCCCCACGGTCGCGGCCAGTTCCGATATTTCCTCGGCAGAATCCATGATTTTGGAGGCAGCCTCTTCTGTTGCAAGCACCACATGATCCAGTTGGTCGCTGGCCTCGGGTATCTTGTTTTCACTCAGATGTTTTGGCTGAATATCCACAAGGTCGGCCTTGGTCTGTTCGATATGTTTTAACAGATCACGCAGTTCTTCCTGAAAATGGACCTCCTGCAGATCAAAATCACCCTCGAATGTGCCCATGACCTCACCAATGACGGTACATACTTCTGAAACTTCCAGCGTGTTACCCATCTTCTGGCGAATATTTTCTATTCTGTCTTCCAGTGAAACCTTGTTTAAATGCATCTTTGCCTCACATTATTTTTACATAGCCCGTATCTTTTGAAAAGCAGTATAGCTTCATAGAGTTAATAGCTGGTAAATCCTGCCAGCCCCCGGCAGGAAATATGACCCCGGCGGGAAATATCTTGCGGAGACGGCAGCGTGTCAGCCCTCTATTTTTGGTAATTTCATTCTGGTGGCGAGACTGACCGTCAGTTTCTTGGCCTTGTCGAGATTCATTTTAGCCAGAATGGCCCCCATCTTTTTTTCCTTCATATTTTCAACAATCGAGATCAATACATCATCATCAAGATCATTGAAAATCTTGGCGGCATCCTTGGGTTTCATTGCCGAATAGATTTTAACCAGACTGTCGAGCTGGGCCTTTTCAATTGCTTCATGCTTTTTCAGGGCGGCATTAATGGTTTGTTCAATTTTTTTCAGGGAGTTGGTCCGTTCCGTGATACGCAGTTCCACCGCCCTGAGCAAAGTTTCCCGGTCATCAAGTTCCCTTGCACGCCGGTCGAGTTCCTCGCGGCGCTCTGAAAGTTTCTGCAAATATTCAATTTCCTTGCGGGTCGGCGCGCTGCTTAATTGCCGGGGAGCCTCTTCACCGGCGGGGGCGGCTTCCTTGTCACCCTCCTGCGGTTTTTCGGCTTTGCTCTCCGTCTCCGGGGCGCTGTTCCGGGCAAAAGCCTCTTCCACCCCAACGGAAAAATCGACAATCCTGACCCCGAGAATCATTGACATAATGATGATGGTCAGGGGCAGTAAACGAATTTTCTTTGTCATGGTCTTACCTAACCTTTTTCAGAGTTTCCAGCATTTCACTATCTTCTTCGGCGGACAGCTCTTCCTCCGCAGGGTCTTCATCTGTTTCAGCGGCCCGTTGCGGCACAAGGCCGCGCTCAATCCGGTCAGCCAGACTGGAGCCGCTTTCGGTAATAATTTCCAGCTCATCCGCCAGCATCCGCGATTTGGCAATCAGGCTTTCGAGCCGGGATTCCTCTGAAAGGGCGGTCTTCTTCAGGCTTTCCACCGATGACTGCGCCGTGATAATGGCGGCATTCAACCGGTCAATCAGGCCCGCCATTTCACTGTGGCTGTTGCGGAAGGCCTTGAGCTTGATATTCAGCATCACAGAATAGATGATCATCACAGCGACCAGAATGATAATGACAATATCCAGAGCCAGCGTCATCTCAGAGCGCCCCCTTCTTCTTGTCCAGGACTTTCTCGATCCTGACCGCCACATGCCGCCCGAGCTTGCCGACCCGGCCTGTCATCATGGGGATGCCTGAACAACGCACCTCCACCTCGCTTTCCGCCTGGGTATCCAGCATCATTGTCTGCCCGACCTCCAGCCCCAATACTTCCCCGAGCGTCATGTTATGTTCATCCAGGATGACTTCCAGCGGCACTTCGGTATTATACAGCTCTTTCACCAGATGACCTTCCCAGATGGAATCGCGGCCAAATTTTTCCCCCATAAAACGCTGAAGCAGCAATTCGCGAATTGGTTCGATGGTGGCATAAGGCAGCACCAGTTCCATCCGCCCGCCACGGTCCTCCATATCGGCCCGCATCCGGATCAACAGAGCGGCATTTGTCGGCTGGGCGATGCTGGCAAAGCGCGGGTTGGTCTCCAGCCGGTCCAGTTTGAATTCTACCGGGCTTAACGGCTCGAACGCCTCGCAAAGGTCTTTGAGCATCACCGTCAGCATTTCCTCAACCAGTGTATGCTCGATTGTGGTATAGGGCCGCCCCTCAATCCGCATCGGCGCCGTGCCGCGCCGCCCGCCAAGCAGGGCGTCAACCACTGAATAAATCAGGTTACTGTCAATGGTGATCAGGCCGTAATTATCCCATTCCTTGACGTAAAAAACCGCGAGCATTGCCGGTAACGGGATCGAATTGAGATAATCACCGAATCTGATTGAGGTCATATTATCAATCGAGACTTCAAAATTATCCGAGGTAAAATTTCTGAGAGAGGTTGACATCATCCGAACATAACGGTCGAAAATAATATCGAGCATCGGCAGGCGTTCGTAAGCCACCAGTCCACTGCTGATCAGGGCCTGAATGCCGGATTTTGACCCGGTATCCTCGTCTTCGCCGTCAAAGCCCAGAAGGCTGTCAATTTCCGTCTGGTCCAGCACCCGGTCAGTGCCGCCCATGGCCGCCGCCATGTCATCGTCACCCTCAATCAGGGCGTCATCCTGCCCGTCATCGCCGCCTTCAGCGGCCATGGCTGCCCATTCGGCGGCAACGGCGTCATCATCAATTTCTTCTTCGTCAGACATAATCCGGATTATCCGTTAACCAGCATTTCCTTAAACAAAACATCATTCACCCGGGTCGGGTAAACGGCGTCATTTACTTTGATCAGCAATTCCTCCTTGAGCCGGAACATTCCCGCCGATCCATTCAGATCTTCAACCCGAAGTTCGCGCAGATAGGTTTGAAACTGATCAATAATAAGGGGCATTTTCTTATTCAGTTCTTCCAGAGAGGATTGTTTATCCACCTCAAGGGCAACTGTCAGTTTGAGATATTTGGGCTTTCCCCCCGCCGTGTCAATATTCACCAGCATCGGCGCCAGTTCTAGAAACAGCGGCTCTCCGGCTTTCTCCTCGCCGGCCTCCCCTTCCCCTTCCTGGGTGCCATGTTCCGCATCCGCCGTTTGCTCATCCTCGCCGCCGGACAGGAAGAAATACGCCGCCCCGCCCCCCAGAGCCAGAATGAATACCGCAACCACGGCAATGATAATTATCTTCTTGCCACTGGTTTTCTTCTGTTCAAGACCCTCTGCCAGATCATCTTCATCTGCTTCGGAATTATTTTCATCACTCATTATACCAACCCGCCCCGGTCACAGTCTGCTGTCATACGGGGACTCAAAAATGCCGTTCCATGAACAAAATGTAAATCTTTATTATTAACAACTCGTTAGGAAGAACCCTGTTCCCCATCCATTATGGTTAATAAAATACACTATAGCAGGCGATCCGGTGAAATGAAAGAGGGTAGCAGGCAATATCAGCGGAAGATTTTACCGGGCAAACTCTGCCCTTTCCCGGAGATTCTGCCATGACAATATCATAACATATTGTTTTTGCTCAGTTTTATTACTGGCACAGGATATGCATAGATGGAATCGGGAAAAATCGAACGGCCAGAAAGGACCCAAGATGGACACAACATTAACAATTGCGCTTTCGCATCAGGTCGCCCGACGGCGCCAGATGAGTATAATCGCCAATAATATTGCCAACATGAGCACCACCGCCTTCAAGCGGGAAAATGTCATGTTCAGCCAGTATGTCAAGGAGGTCAACGGCAGCCTGCCAAAGTCAGTCAGGAATATTTCCTACGTTCAGGATTTGGGCGTGGCGCGGAACATGAAGGATGGCCATCTTGAAACCACCGGCAATCTTTTTGACATCGCCCTGAATGGCGACGGGATGTTTCAGGTCAAGCGGGGAAATGGCGATCTGGCCTATACCCGGAATGGCCATCTGGCCCTGTCTCCTGATTATACATTGATCACCTCCACAGGTCAGGAAATTATGGATCAATCAGGCAAATCCATAAAAATACCGCCGAGGATAACCAATATTAAAATAGCGGAAGATGGCACCATATCATCCCCGAAAACCGGACAGATCGCCAAATTGAATGTGGTAAGATTTACCAATGAATCCAGTTTGAAAAAAATAGGCGAAAATATGTTTAATTCAGACGCTCCCCCCCTGCCGGCAACCAATTATCATATTATTCAGGGCATGATCGAAGGATCAAATGTCCAGCCGATTATCGAACTTACCCGCATGATTGAAGTCAGCCGGTCCTATATTGAAACCGCAAAGCTTATTGACAATCTCCAGCGGGCCAGAAGCCGGGCTATCAACCTGCTAGGCAAGGTTGGATAGAACCAAAGACACAGGATACGCATTATGAAAGCACTTAGTATAGCCGCAACCGGCATGATCGCCCAACAGCTTAACGTGGAAGTTATTTCCAATAATATCGCCAATATGAATACCACAGGATTTAAACGGCAAAGGGCAGAATTTCAGGACCTGCTCTATCAGAATATTGAACGGGTCGGGGCCAATTCCTCTGATACCGGAACCATTACCCCCACCGGCATTCAGGTCGGCGTCGGGGTGAAAACCGGTGGCGTTTACCGGATTACCCAACAGGGCAGTGTTGTGGGGACGGGAAACCCGCTTGATCTTGCGGTCAATGGCAATGGTTATTTCCGCATCACTCTGCCCAACGGCGATGACGCCTATACCCGCTCGGGATCATTCCAGCTCGGCCCGACCGGTCAGATCGTCACGATCGAAGGATACACCGTCTCGCCCGGCCTGACGGTCCCCCAGGGGGCAACCGATATTACCATCAATCCCAACGGCGAGATACTGGTCAAGCTGCAGGGACAGATCACCCCGAGTAATATCGGGCAGCTTGAACTGGTTACCTTCCCCAATCCCGCCGGTCTTGAGGCGATTGGCGATAACCAGTTTCTTGAAACCCCTGCCTCCGGCACCGCCAATGTCGGGGTTGCCGATACGCCGGGTTTCGGGGTGATACAGCAGAAATTTCTGGAAAATTCCAATGTAAACTCGGTTTCGGAAATTACGGCCCTGATCACGGCACAAAGGGCCTATGAGATGAACAGCAAGGTGATCACAACCGCCGATCAAATGATGAGCGTGACCTCTAATCTGAGATAGAATAATATGATGAACCGCATAATATTAGGCAGTCTGTTGCTGATCCTGTCCTGGACCACAACCCCGCAGTTATCCTTTGCCCTCGCAGAGGTAAAGGCCACCGCCACTGTCACCGGTGCGGTGATAACACTGGGCGATGTGCTGGAAAATCTGGAGGAGGGCCGGGATATCCGGGTGATGGATTCCCCCGCGCCCGGAGAGAAAATATCCATCCCGACCCGCTATCTGGTCACCCTCACCCGGCAGCATAATATTTATTGGCAGAATAGTCGCGCCGTGCGCCGGATTATCGTCACCCGAAAAGGCAAAAGCATCCGGCACAAGGATCTGAAGTCCCTGATCGGGCGGGAATTGTCAGCCCGCAAACTGACAGACCGGCAAACAAAATTTTATTTTACCAGTCGCAATGCCAGACTTTATCTGCCGGAGGACAGCAGCATCGACGACATCACCCTTGAAGACCTCTCTTTCGATCAGAAAAGCAGAAAATTCTCCGCCCTGATCTCTCTCCCCGCCGGCAATGGCAGCCACACCACCGCGATTGTCCGGGGCCGCACCCAGGCCATAAGCTACGTTCCGGCCCTGAATAAATCTATTCTGCCCGGGCAGGAAATTACCGAAAAGGATATTACATGGGTGGCCATGCCAAACCTGCATATTGGCCGCAATATTATCCGCCGCAAGGATCAGGTTGTCGGTCTTACCCCCCGGCGCCAGTTGAATGACAAAACCCCGCTTAAACTCAGCGACCTGAAACGGCCCGTAATTGTCAGCCGGGGCAAGATGGTCAGCATCATCTACAGGTCGGGGAAAATTAGTCTTACGGCACTTGGCAAGGCGGCAGAGAATGGCGGACAGGGTGATATTATTCGGGTGATCAACAGCAAGTCGCATAAAAATATTGACGCCATGGTGATCGGCCCGGGACGGGTGCAGGTCCTGACAGCCCGCAGTAATCTGGTACGCAGTAATCTGGCCCGCAATAACCTGGCCCAACTGAATTAGGGTCCGTTAACAATCAAGGATTATTAAAATGAGTCATTCATCCTTCATCTTCCGCACCCCGGGGATAAAAACAACATTTTGGCTGGTGCTTGCCCTGATTCTTCTGCTGCCGGGCTGCAGTGCCCTTAACCGGATCAGCAATATCGGCGCGACCCCTGATCTGGCACCAATCAAACCTGAACGTGTTGTCCCCCAGCAGAACAGACCATCAGACAGAAGCATTCAGGTGGCGCCCCGACAGAATATTAACAAGGTTCATCCGGGAAATTCTCTCTGGCGGATCGGGTCAAAGAATTTCTTCCGGGATCAGCGCGCCAGCAAAGTCGGTGATATTCTGACCGTCAATGTTGTCGTTAATGATGATGCTAGTATTGATAACAAAACAACCCGGACCCGCGCCAATTCTGATAAGGCCAACAGCACCAAATTTCTCGGCCTTGAAAGTCAACTTGGCAAAATTCTGCCCAACAGTGTTGACCCGACATCGCTGGTGGATATGGGCAGCACAACATCCAATGTCGGCAGTGGCAAGGTTGACCGCAAGGAATCAATTAACCTGACACTTGCCGCCGTGGTAACCCAGATACTGCCCAATGGCAATATGGTCATACAGGGACGTCAGGAAGTCCGGGTAAATTTTGAAGTAAGGGAACTGACGGTTATGGGCGTTATCAGGCCGGAGGATATAAGTTCGACCAATACCATAGACCATACCCAGATTGCCGAAGCCCGAATTTCCTATGGGGGCCGGGGCCAGCTCACCGATGTCCAGCAGGCCCGTTATGGCTCGCAACTATTCGACATCCTGTTTCCTTTCTAGGAATATCTTTGTGAAATATGTGTTCAGCGGATGATGGCAACATTCATCCGCCACTTCCCCCACAAAGAAAAAGGACCGTACCAGAAGAGTACGGTCCTTTTATTTTACAGGATGATATAGTCGCCGGTTTTTTTTAAGAATCCCGGTGGACTTTTTCATATTTCTCATGCTCTTCCTGGGCTTCCAGAGTCATCATGGCAATCGGGCGGGCATCCAGCCGCTCCAGATCAATCGGTTCTCCGGTTACTTCGCAATAACCATATTCCCCCTTTTTAATTCTCTCAATTGCCGCATCAATTTTGGCAATCAGTTTACGCTGCCGGTCACGGGTTCGGAGTTCAATCGACCAGTCGGTTTCCGATGAGGCCCGGTCGGCAATATCAGGCTCCTTCTGGCTGTCCTCCTGAAGATGGGCCAGCGTCTCTCTGGATTCGCGCAGAATTTCGTCTTTCCAGTCTGTGAGCTTGTTATAGAAATATTGTGTCTGATACCGATTCATAAATTTTTCGTCTGGTGAAGGTTTATATCCTTCCGGCAATTTGGTTTCCATCAATAACCTCTGATTATATCCGTCCGAAATACTGCTTGCTTTTGGAGGACAACCTACTCAACTCATCCCCGGATTTCAAGGGTTAATATTGCGGTCAATATTACGGTCAATATTACGGGGGAGCGCCACAAGGGCAAAAGCTGTATTTACAGCATTTCAAGCTTTGCCAGTTCCACTCTGACCCGGAGTTCCATATCGGCCAGAATCTCGTCAAGAGCAGGGTCATTTGTCAGGCTGCGCTGCCGGGAAACCACCCTGATAACATCTTTCAGGTTATGACGGGGAATTTGCCCGGCAAGCAATCCGTGGCGGATCATTTCCAGATGCCCCAGAAGATCATCGGCAAAATCGAGTCCTTCCCGACGGCCTTTACTGTCCGCCGGGATCTCCTGCAGGGATAACAGGGAACTGACCGCCGTCAGGGGGGAGGTGCCGCTCGGCGGCGCGGCAGAAGATACCTCCTCCGGAGACAGATTTTTGCCAAATTCCGCCTTGCTGCTGCGTCGCTTTTTTCCCTTGCGCGACACGGTCGTAATTCTTCCCGGTCCTTTTATTTCCATAGAGTCCTCACAAGATTGGGGTCAGGATATATAAGTAACAGATCATGGCACGGCTTCATAGACAGAACTGGTCTTTATTGCCCGGCAAGCCTTGCCCTGCAACGGGAAAAATATTCTCAATATGCCGGACTTTGCACGCATCATAGATATTTAGAAGGCAAAATACTTATACAAAACAATATGTTATATATTATTTATCTTTCCGTTATTTCTGGCATGAATTTCGCATAACCCTAACCGAGTAATAATGACAATTTTCTGAAACGGACTTGATATGTGGCAGAAGTTCCCCAAATGCGCCCTGAGGCAAAAGCTGGTCACCCTGATTTTGATGGCCGTCACTGCGGTGGCAAATCCGCTATCCGCCATGGCAGCATCCCGGATCAAGGATCTGGTCTCTATTGAGGGAATCAGGGAAAACCAGCTGGTCGGTTATGGTCTTGTGGTTGGACTGGACGGCACCGGCGATTCGCTCAGAAATGCCCCCTATACCGAACAGAGTATCGTCGCCATGCTGGAACGTCTCGGGGTTAATACCCGGGGGACAAAAATGAAGGGGGAAAATGTAGCCGCCGTTATGGTGACCGCAAGTTTAACACCCTTTGCCCGTCCGGGAAACCGCCTTGATGTCAGTGTAAGCTCTATTGGCGATGCCGAAAACCTGCGCGGGGGCACCTTGATCGTCACCCCGCTCAAGGGCGCGGATGGCGAGGTTTATGCCGTCGCGCAAGGCTCTGTACAGGTATCGGGATTTTCCGCTGGCGGGGCCGCGTCAAGCGTCACCCAGGGCGTGCCGACAGCAGGCAGAATTCCGAATGGCGGCATTGTCGAAAAAGAAGTCAACTATTCCATGATCACCAAGAAGAAAATTCTTCTGTCCCTGCGCGATCCGGATTTTACCACCTCGGAACGTATCGCCCGGGCGATCAATGACAAGATGAAAACCCGGGCCGCCATGGCCCTTGACCCGGCCACTGTTATGATGATCAAGCCGGACAATTATAGCAGTAATATGGTTGATCTGGTCACGGATATAGAACAGCTCTATATCCAGCCTGACCAGAAAGCCCGGGTCGTTGTTGACGAACGGTCCGGAATTATTGTGATCGGCAACGAGGTCCGGGTCGGGGAAGTGGCCATTGCCCAGGGTAACCTGACCATCCGGGTCTCGGAAACGCCGCAGGTCTCCCAGCCAAATCCCCTGGGTCAGGGCAATACCACCGTCGTTCCCAGAACAACAGTTGATGTTGAGGATAACGCCGGCAAGAAATTTGCCCTGCTGAAGCCCGGCGTCAACCTGCAGGATCTTGTTGACGGTCTGAATGCCCTCGGGATTGGTCCCCGTGACATGATTGCCATTCTGCAGGCCCTGAAAGTATCCGGCGCCCTCCATGCGGAAATAGAGGTGATGTAATGGATATGAAATTCGTCAATATTCCCCCTGCGGCCAGACTGACCCAAACTGCCAAACTGCCAAGGCCGGCCACAGCCTTTGAACGAAAGGCCCGGGATACTGCCGAAAAATTCGAGGCGGTTTTCCTGTCGCAGATTCTTAAAAGCATGTCTGTCGGCATTAAATCCGATGGTCCCTTTGGCGGCGGCAACAGCGAGGCAATTTTCAAAGATGTTATGAATGAGGAAATCTCCAAACAAATTGCCCGCAGCGGCGGCATCGGCCTTTCTGATTCCATTTACCGGGAAATACTGAAAACACAGGAAGTTGGACCAGCGAATGTCAAATAAACCAGTTTCAGATCACAAAGATTTTCTAACCGCCCTGATTGAAACCATCCGGGACCTGACCGGCATTCTGTCACGGGAGATGAAGCTGCTGAAGACCAGTCGGCCCGCAGAGGTGCAAAAACTGCTGCCAATCAAAAACCAGCTCATGGCAAGTTATCACAGGGAAATGGCCGAACTCGCCAGTCGTGGCGGATTACAGGCCAGCGGCAACGGCCCGGCAATCCGCCGGCTAAAACGGGAAGCGCGGATTTTCCAGGAAACCCTGACCCGCCATAAAAGACTGGTCATGGCCCTGAAGAAAATTTCCGAGAGCATGATCAAGGCGATAAGCGAGGAAGTTGTCAAAAGTGAAAACCGGACAAATCGCTACGCTGCCGACGGCTCGAAATCTGCCAGAAAATCCCCGACGTCAATCACTCTGAACCAGACTGTCTGAACGGCTAAAATTCACTCCGAAACCAGTTTATCACTCAATCTGGATATTTCCTTGTCAATATCCCTGATATCGGCAATCAGAGCCTTGCCATGTTCAGGCGACAAATCAAGCACCAGCCGCAATATATTCATCCAGTTCAGATTATTGCGCGCCCGGGCCATTTCAATCTGGTCAACCAGCTTCCCGTCGCCTTTCCCCTGGCTGTTATCCCAGCTGACCGAGATAGAATATTTATCAAGACTTTTGCCGTATTTTTCGTAAACCCCGCCTTTCCCCTCGTCCCAGTCTTTTCTGGTCAGGCCCAGAAGATGGACACCGATACGTTTGCCGTTATTAATAATATCCGACCTTTTGAAGCCTTCATCCTCGAACAGAAATTTTTTATGCAGCTTGACCACCCTGTCATTGCCTTCGATGACCTGACAGTTCAGTTTTTGCATATCCAGCGCGTCAAAAATAAAATTGATAAAGGCAAATTCCAGAGCGGAACCAAGTCCGGCAGGGGCCTTTTCCGTCAGGTAAAAGGCCCAGTCCGCTTTCTTGTGAGGATAATCAATGGCATTGACACTGGCAATCCCGACGGGGCAACCCTCACCATCAATAACAACAAAAATTATCTGCCTTTGATCGCCCTTGATCCGGCTCAACCACGCCAGATGCTCATTCAGCTCGATAATACGGTCGGTAAACATCCATTTGCGGACAGTATCCTCATTACGCATTTCGCGTATGCCCAACTGGACCTCTGTGCTGACATCCGTCAGGGGAATCAGGTTAATTTGCCGGGGACGCCTGTTATCTTTTACAGTCATGGTAAATATCCCTGATATTCTGTCACTAAAAGCAGGCCTGAACCGAACTGACTTCATAAAATTATCCTCTCCCTTATATCTTATTGTTCGTCACGCATCAATTCATATTCCGAATAAAGCAGAGTGCTGCCGACGATTCCTGTCCCCTGCTGTGCAAGCTTTGCCGGGCAGATGGCAGAATCTTCCTGCCATAATGGTCTATCTTTCCCCCGTTTAATTTTATCTTTATATTTCAATATGTTATAGGACATAAAAAACTGGCACACCTCTTGCATTTCATATTATTGGTATATCCCTGTGAACGGGATACGACATGTTCAGAATGCAACTCATGGAAGGAGAGCGGAATGGCTTTCTCAGTCAATACAAATGCCAGTGCCCTGTCGGCGCTGCTCAATTTGAATACAACAACCAAAGACCTGGAAGTTACCCAGACCCATATCAACACCGGTCTGAAAATCGCCACCGCCAAGGATAATGCCGCAATTTTCTCGATCGCCCAGAAACTTCGGGCCGATCTGAGAGGGTTCAATGCGGTCAAGCAGAGCCTTGACCGGTCTGTCAGCACATCTGACATTGCCCTTGCCGCCGCGTCATCAATATCGGACCTGTTGATCCAGATGAAGGAAAAGGCAGTCGCCGCCGCCGATGCCGGGCTTGACAATACCAGCCGGACGGCGCTGAACGAGGATTTCAAAGCCCTGCGCGACCAGATCAGCATCATTGTCGCCAATGCGGAATTCAATGGCACCAATCTGATAGATGGCGGAACCGATGCGGTTGTGGCCATCACCAACCCCAATGCCACCCAGACCATCACCATCGCCCATCAGAATCTGACCCTCGGCGGCGGCAATATTACCATCACGGCGGCTCAGGCGATTACCTCGCAGGCTCTCGCCTCTGCGGCGGTCGGCAATATTTCAGTATCTCTTGCTGCGGTCAGTGTGGTTCTGACAAAATTCGGCGCCGGTGGCAAATCACTGCAATCCCAGCGGGTTTTTGCCGACAAGATTTCCAATACCATCGAAATCGGCATCGGCAATCTGGTGGACGCCAATATGGCCAAGGAAAGTGCCAACCTGCAATCCCTTCAGGTCAAGCAGCAGCTCGGGGTTCAGGCCCTGTCGATTGCCAATAAGGCGCCGCAATCCATTCTGAGACTGTTCCAGTAAAAAGCCCGCAAGGCGCATTTCAGAACAGGATTTACCCATCTGCGGGAGAATGGTCCGGCACAGCCTTTCTCTCCCGGATGTCCTGAAATTACGACATTTATTTTTTAAAGGACCCCGAAAATGGCCTTCTCTGTTAACAGCAACGCAATTGCTTTATCAGCCCTCTTTAACCTGAATGCCACCACACGTGAACTTGGAACAACCCAGACCCATATAAACACCGGCCTGAAAGTTGCGACCGCCAAAGACAATGCGGCTATTTTCTCCATTGCCCAGAAGCTCCGCGCTGACCTCAAGGGCTATAACGCGGTCAAGCAGAGTCTGGACCGGTCAATCAGCACCTCTGATGTTTCCCTTGCCGCCGCCGGGTCCATTTCAGACCTGCTGATCCAGATGAAGGAAAAAGCTGTCGCCGCCGCCGATTCCGGACTTGATGCCACCAGCCGCTCGGCCCTGTCAGAAGATTTCAAGGCGCTGAGAGACCAGATTACGATTATCATTAATAATGCGGAATTTAACGGTGCAAACCTGATTGACGGCGGGACGGACGCCATTGTCGCCATCACCAACCCCAATGCCAGCCAGACCATCACCATCGCCCATCAGAATCTGACCCTCGGCGGAGGGATTATTTCCATCACTGCGGCCCAGACCATCACGACACAGGCCCTGGCCTCTGCGGCTTTGGGCAATATTTCCACCTCTCTTGCGGCGGTCAGTGTCACCCTGACCAAGCTCGGGGCCGGCGGCAAATCACTTGAAGCCCAGCGGGTTTTTGCCGACAAGATTTCCAATACTATCGAAATCGGCATCGGCAATCTGGTGGACGCCAATATGGCCAAGGAGAGCGCCAATCTTCAGGCCCTTCAGGTCAAGCAGCAGCTCGGGGTGCAGGCCCTGTCAATTGCCAATAAGGCACCGCAGGCAATCCTCAGGATATTCGGGTGACGGCCTTTTTCTTTTTTTGCATCTGTGATACCCTGTTGAAAACAGTCCGGAACCGGAAATCATAATGACCAGACAGACTCCGCAGGATGACGATATTTTTCTGAAAGGCAGGATTGTCGCCCTGCGCCAGCCTGACATCGAAAAGGATGTGCTGCGGGGCCATTGGCACAGCTGGTTCAATGACAGGGACACTACGGAATATCTTGTTCACGGGGTCTATCCGGTCAACCGCGAGCAACAGGCGGAAATCGTCGCCCGGGAAATGGCCGACCCGACATCCCTGCTGCTGGTCGCGCTTGAGAAGGAAACATCGCGGCATATCGGCGTATTGAGCCTGAAATCAATCAACCCCGCCCTGCGTACGGCATCGCTCAGCATTGTTTTCGGTGATCGCTCCGTCAGCGGTGCGGCGCTCGAATCTGTGGCGCTTTTAACCAAACACGGCTTTGACCGGCTCAACCTTCAGCGGATATATGGTGGCCAGCATGCCGGTCACTGGCGCTGGATGAACACACTGGAGCTGATCGGTTATCGACTTGACGGCTATCAGCAGGATTACGCCATCCGCAACGGCGAAAAATATGACACCGTAAGCTATGCCATAACCTCTGACAGATTTTACCGTCTGCAAGGTCAGCGCGGCGGCAATATCTGCGGCGACAGACTTGATGAGCTGCTGAAACAAAAAAGTCCAAAAAACAAAACCGCCCTTATGAAACAGTTTTTCCACGATCTTTACGACGGCGGACAATAGGACCGAGTTCCAGCACCGCGACCCCGAGCGCCCGGGCCTCGACCAGCAACGCCGAGCCAAGACCGGCCACCAGACATGATGAAAGGATGGCCTCAGTCGCCGACCCGTCTTTACCGACCCTGATCGTTATATTTTTATCGCTCAGTGCCGGGTAGCTGTCATATTTTCCTGCGGTATCCTTTGGATGGGGCCGGATGATCAGGTGGCAAGGGGGGCGCATATCGGATATATATTCCGAAATCCGCCCGGACTTCACCAGGTCAATCAGGCAGTCAAGACAGTCAAATTCATTAACCTCAAAGACAAGACCCATCGCCTGCATCTCGCGAATATAGTCGGAGGCAAACAGGATGGGACCGTCTGCCCGCCGCCTATGGCCCCGCGCCCGGACCCTGCTATAGTCCAGATACAGGTCGCCCGAGACAAATATCGCCTGTTCCGGCAATCCGAGAGAGCGCATCTTCGGAACCGCCGAGCCGTCAATCAGCGATACCCGGTCCGGCAGCACCACCGCCCCGTCCTTATCGCGAAACCGCAGATCAATATTGTGAACGGCATCGAGAAAGGCCGTGGTCGCAATGCCAAGCCGCCGGGCAGAGCGCCAGATGGCCTGTTCCGTCCGGTCATCCACATGACAGGTGCCGGTGATAATCTGTCCGGGATTTTTGCTTTCGAGATAATCACCTATTTCCTGTTCCAACGCTATCCCCGGCCATTGTTCTGCGCAGGTGCCATTTTGCCGCCAGATATCACCGGCATAATCCTTGGCAATTACGATAATGTCGGGACAGGAAGTCAGACCCAGCCGGGCGAACAGCGCCTTTCTGTTTTCGCAGTCCGGGCCGGTGAGAATATGATGCAGGGCCACCAGTTGATTGGTGGCCCCCGGGTCGCGGCTGATGAGAAGAATTTTGGTCATCTACCCTTCCAGTCCGGACATTTTTCTGATATCGGCACATATTCCGAGCGCCGACAGGGCATTTTCCCCGGTGGAAAACAGCGCGGCCCCGGTTATCAGATGGTCATGGATATTGGACAGCGCATTAAGCATCCCCCGGTCAAGATCACATGTGAAGCTCTGTTCCCCCCGGTCTTTTATGCGGATTGTTATCCGGTTGCTGAAATCTGTCAGGCTGATGCGGGCGCACTCAAAAACAAGATCGAGATCAAAGACCATGCCGTGGCGCACATCCGAACCAATCAGCTCAACCGGCGCCCCGTTACGGCTTTCAAGATGCGCAGAAATAGTCGGATCATCGGGCCAGAAATCACGGGTGATGACGCCCGCCGCTGTCACTTTCAGGGGGCCGGTCAGCATCTGGATCAGGTCGGTCATATGGGAGCCGTTATTATATAATCCCTTGTTGTAACAGGCTTTCGCTGACAGGAAATCGCCGTATTCCCCGTCCGATATCTGACGGGCAAGGCGCCTGATATGCGGATCAAACCGCCGCAGATAATTGACCGCCAGCCTGCCCTGATAGAGCGCCGCCATATCCCGGGCAGAGGCGATCCGGTCAGTCAGCGGCTTTTCACAGAAAACCAGCCTCGGGTTAGTGGAATGAAGTTTTCGCAGTATTTTCTCATGCCCCGGCGTCGATGTGCAAACCGAGATAACATCAAAATCACGATCCGCAAGCGCCTGATCAAGGCTTTCGTAAACCTGACCCACCTGCCATATTCTGGCAAATTCCTCCGCCCGCGCATGGTCCCGGTCGATACAGCCCGACAGGTCAAAACCCTCATGAAGCTGAAAGGCCTTGGCATGGGTCTGGACATCCGGCCCCGCAATATCCCCCTCGTCATAGCCGCCGGCAATCGCGCCACAGCCAATGATCAGGGTGGAAAATCCTTGCCGCATCAGATTACACTTTCACCCGGCCAATATCCTGGTTGATCCGGCGTATTTCCGGATGGGCAGACAGGAAAGCCACCACATCCTCGATGGTGAAGTCGGGATGTTCCGGCAACAGAGACTCCAGAACCGCCGAGATCACCTGAAAATCCTCGGGCGTATCAAGGGTGACGGACATATCCGGGCCGCGCTGCCGGTCAGGCGTCGGCATATATTTCACCGAATAACGTTCCGGCGTCTGATAGAGCGGGCGGCTGACATGCTCAAAATCAAGCGGGTCATTGGTGCGCCGATAGGCATCGGCAAGTATCGCGCTGCTGAAAACCTGTACCGCGAAGCCAAGCGGATGGGCCAGCCCCCTGTCAAATTCATCAATATCAAGATTGGACAGATAATCCACTCCGCTGTCGAAATACTCCGCCACCGCCACATCAATCAGCGCCGGGTCGAGCAGCGGGCAATCGCCGGTCAGTTCAACAATGATGTCGGCCTGATAAAATTCAGCCGCCTCGACAACCCGGCTCATGACATTATCCTCACTGCCCCGGTAGGAGTGGACCCCGAGCCGTTCTGCTTCTTTGACCAGCACATCATCGGTGTCATTAACCGTGGTGGCGATAACAATATCATCAAGTATTTCCGAGCGCTTCACCCGATCCACCATATGGGCCAGCATGGTCTTGCCGAGGCATTCTTTCATCACCTTGCCCGGCAGGCGGCTTGACGTCATCCGCGCCTCTATGGTGGCAATAATCCGGGGTTTGCCGCTCATGCCTGCCCCCTGACAATATCTGAAATCTGCGCCACCACACAGGCAACATCATCTTCCGACATTGATACATGCAGGGGCAGGGACAGGGCGCGGGCATAATAATCTTCCGCACCGGGCCGGGACAGGGGACCATATTTATCGACATAAAAAGGCTGGGTATGAATCGGGATATAATGGACCTGACTGCCAATATTTCGCGCCGCGAGCCTGCCAACAAAATCATGGCGGGGAATGCCAAGGGCCGGAAAATCAATCAGGACCACATAAAGATGACGGGTGGCCCGGCAGCCCGGAACGGCGGGAACCGGCCTGATATGGTCGGATAATCCCCCGAACAGCCGGTCATATTTTGCTGTGAGAAGATGCCGTTTTTCGATAAATGACGACAGCTTGCCCAACTGACTGAATCCAAGGGCCGCATGTATGTCACTCTGGCGATAATTATAGCCGAGAAGCTGCATCTCGTAATACCAAGGGGCCGGAGTTTCCGGCGCAACCCGCAAATTTTGCGGATTTCTTTCCAGCCCGTGATTGCGCAGCAAAGCCAGCCTGTCATACACATCCCGGTCATTGCAGGTCACCGCCCCGCCCTCGCCCATGGCGATGGTTTTGACCGGATGAAAGGAAAAAACCTCCATATCGGCAAAATGACAATCGCCGACCAGGTGGCTCCCGCCCTGCCTGTCCCGGTATATGCTGCCGAGCGCATGACAGCTGTCGATAATTATTTTCCAGCCCTGCTCATTGGCAATCGCGGCAATCTCCTCAATCTCCGCGACCTCCCCCAGCAGATTGACCGGAATGACCGCCTTGATTGAACGCATTTCGTCCGGTGAAAGATTTGCCATCAGATCACGGATATCCTGCGCCCGCATCAGGCCGCTTGCCGGGTCAATATCGCTGAACAGCACATCGGCCCCGCAGAATAAAGGCGCGTTAGCGGTCGCAACAAAACTGATCGCCGGGACAATCACCCGGTCGCCCGCGCCAATTCCCAAAGCCATACAGGCCAGATGCAGGGCCGCCGTGCCACTTGAACAGGACAGGGCATAACAGCTGCCCGTCACATCCCGCAATCTGTCCTCGAATTTTTTAACCATCGGGCCGGTGGTCAGCCAGTCACCGCGCAAGACCTCTGCCACTGCCTGAATATCATCCTCGTCGATGAGCTGACGACCATAGGGCAGATATATGGGGTCTTTGCCGGTCATATTATTTTCAGCAACTCCTGAAACCGGGCATCGTCAAGCCATTCTGTATTGGTGTCGCTGGCATAGTCAAAATCTTCGGCAACCCGGGACGCCTGATGATCCATATAATAGTCATCGGTCCAGAAATTAAATTGCGGCGTAATGATATAGCGGTCCTCAAGGGCGATGGTCTGACGGCCATCATCACGGGTAATCATCTGTTCATGAAGCTTTTCCCCGGGACGAATGCCGACTTCGCGTATCTCCATACCGGGGGCAAGGCTCCGGGCCATATCGCTTATTTTCATACTGGGGATTTTCGGGATAAAAATCTCGCCGCCCTGCATCATGTCAAGATTGCTCAGGACAAAATCGACCCCCTGACGCAGGGTGATCCAGAAACGGGTCATCCGCATATCAGTCACCGGCAGATGGTCGCTGCCCTCGGCAACAAGCCTCTGGAAGAAGGGAACTACCGAGCCGCGCGAGCCAAGAACATTGCCGTACCGCACCACGGAGCAGGAGAAATCCTGACTGCCACCAAGGCTGTTGGCGGCGACAAATATCTTGTCCGAGGCAAGCTTTGACGCCCCGTAAAGATTGATCGGGCTTGCCGCCTTGTCGGTCGAGAGGGCAATGATTTTTTTCACCCCGCACCAGATGGCGGCCTCCGCCAGATTCTGGGCGCCGAAAATATTGGTCTTGATACATTCAAACGGATTATATTCGGCAATCGGCACATGTTTCAGGGCGGCGGCATGAATGACATAATCCACCCCCCTGAGCGCCATATCAAGGCGATTTCTGTCGCGGACATCACCGATAAAAAATCTGAGGCTTTCAAATTTGGCATGCCCGGAAAAGGATTTTTCCATTTCATACTGCTTCAGCTCATCCCGGGAAAATATAATCAGACGATTCAGATTGGCCCGGTCAAGCAGGGTCCGGGTCAGCATCTTGCCAAAAGAACCGGTGCCGCCGGTAATCATCAGGGTCGCCCCGTCGAGAAAACCGAGGTCACTCTTGAAAGACCGGATCATTATCTCATCCATCATTCACCCCTGTCTCTTTTCGAAAACCCACCAGGTGGAATTATCCAGTCCGGTCATCGCCTTCCACTCAAACCCGTAACCAAGGCATTTAAGGTCCGGAAAATTATCGAGCCAGAAAGCCCCGTAATCGCGCTTGAACAGCTTGTCACCATGTCCACGATAGGGAATTGCTTCCGGCTTGTCCGAGAAATATTCATTGCAGACAATATATTTCCCCGATGATTTATGGATATTCCGGCAAGCCGCCAGCAGATCATCATGATGAATATGGATCAGTACCCCGGCGGTGAAGGCCAAATCCACCGGCACATCAGGCAGAGTGAAATCACCGGCAAAACCGTCCTGAAGATTGGCCGGGGACACCACCCCTTCCTCTACCAAAACCTGCCGGGCCTTGGCATTTGGCTCGACCGCGAAAAATTCGGCATCACACAGCATTTTCATCGCCCGGATATTCAGGCCGATATTCGGCCCGACCTCTAGAATGGATTTTGGCATATCCGCCGCCATATAGCGGAAAATCCGGCTCCACATTGACAGCCTCATCCGCAGATGTTCATGGGACGGCGCATTACGGTCAACATAGCTGTTGCCAAAATCCCCGCGCCAGAATTTAACCTGTTCCGTTTCATCTTGTGACATTGGCTGCTCCCTGTTCGCAAATTACCATTTCTGACAATGACTATATAGATAAAAGTTAATGGATTCATTAACTTCTTTTAACCGGAAAGCAGCAAGCGGCTATTCAAACAGGGTTTTTTGCCGGATATCATGGTTAATATCCAGCCATTCAGGATTTTCGTCAAACAACTTCAGACAATCCCGCCAGCTGAAATCATCCCGACCCCCGAAAGCCCGGAGGATTCTTGAAACCAGATCAAAATCAGCCGCCTCGTCCACACACCAGCGGTGATGGCCGGATTCCTCGTTTGAGGGAAAGACCCCGCAGCGGAATTCGCTGTTCTGCCGGTAGATATAGGGGGTGACATGTTCGCGTTCATGAGGAGCCTGTCCATGATGACAGGCCTTTGTCAGGGCTTCCCGGGTGAAAACCTCAACATCCAGACCGCGCGGGAAATTTTTATCATCCAGCGTGACATAATCATAACGGTCCCGGTGATCAAGGAAATACCCGATGACCTGATCCATCAATTCCGGGTCAATCAACGGGCAATCCGACGTCACCCGGACAATGATCTCGGCGGGAAATTTCTCTATTGCCGTGAAATAGCGCCCAAGCACATCGCTTTCACTGCCCCGGACACAGGCAATATCCCGGGCCTGGCAAAAATCTTCTATTCTGTCATCGGAGCTGTTTTCGGTTGTCGCAATGACCAGCCGGTCAATCAGACGGCTGTGCAGCAGACGGCTTGTATGATAATCCAGCAAAGTCCGCCCGCAGACTTCTTTCAATATCTTGCCGGGAAGGCGGGTCGAGGTCATACGCGCCTGGGATATGACAATAACCCTGTCAGTCATAATTTCTTTTCGGGGGAAAGGCTGTCGTCAAACCTTTTTGTCGACCACAATGCCATTGGCGTTCTCGCGTTTTCTGACAAAGGCCAGTTGCTTGAGAATTTCCTCTGCCGGGAACTGGGTAACCACTTCGCCGGTTTTGATATCAATGCCCTGATAGACAAATCTTCCGGAAGCCTTGTCCAGATTAATCCTCAACCGGGTTCCCGGGGGCTTGCCGGGCAGGGAAGCATTAATAAATTTCTCTGCAGCATTCAGAAATTCCGTGGTATTTCCTGATATCAACACGTCAACACGCTTCTCAACGGTCTTGACGATCGCTGATGAAACGTTGCCGGAAGCCGCACGACTAACCTGACTGGTATTTTCCGGTGGTTTCTCCGGAGATGCTGCTTTCTGTATCCTGACAGACTTTACAGCGTCACCGGCGGTCCTGCCGGGGCCAGATAAGGGCGGACTTGATATGTTAATTCCGCTTGCCATTTTATCCTCTACATATGCCCAACTTTCACAAAGCTACTATAGACCATACAAAACCCGTCATTAAATATTATAAAATAAACTATATAAAAAATAAACTTTTTTAAAAGGATATATGATCTTCTGGTGAGGCCAATAATATGACCCCACCAGAAAATATAGAATAGACTGTTATCTGAACAGTGACAATACTGAACCAGGTGCCCGGTTGGCAATCGACAGGGCCTGCAGACCAAGCTGCTGTTTGACCTGCAAGGACTGCAAATTGGCACTTTCACGGGCCAGATTGGCATCAACCAGATTACCAATACCAATTTCAATCGCACTTGACAGTTTGTCGGTGAACGCGCGCTGAATATCAACACGTTTTGCACCCGCGCCAAGTTTGGACAGGAAGGTCGTAACCGTTGACTGGGCCGTTGAAATAACCCCGAGGGCCGTAGAGGCACCAGCCGCAGTGGAAATAACCGTACCGGTGGTCAGCGCAAGGCCGGCACTGGCAGAAATATCCGTGGCTGCAATGGTAATTGCCGCTGTGGATACCGTGCCATTTGGCACCGCAACCAGGGCCTGAATGCTGGTCCCGCCATTTTTCACGGCATTGACACCATTGAAAGTCGCATTGTCAACAACTGTCCCGATCTGGGTGATCAGGCTCTTGAATTCATCATTCAGAGCCGTCCGGGTTGCAGCGGATGCCCCGGGGTCAGCAGCAGCGACAGATTTTTCTTTCAACTGGATAAGCAGGTCAGAGACCGCTGTCCCCGCCGCCAGCGCAACATTCAGGGCACTGGATGCCCGGTCGAGCGATCCCTTGACCGAATTAAGGCCGCCAAGCTGTGCCCGTTGACCCTGGGCAATGGCAAAAACGGCTGCGTTATCTTTGGCAGATGACACTTTAAGGCCGGTATTAATCCTTGCCTGAACAGTATCAAGCCGGCTGTTTGTATTGCTGAGGGATTGCAGGGCGAAGAGAGCGCCCGCGTTTGTATTGACTGAAAAAGACATAATATAATCTCCATTCTGAGAGTACTATTAAAGAGCATTTTGCTCCATTTCGGGCCGGAACCCACTCATGCCAGCCCATAAAATTTCGCCTTTCTGGCAATATCAACTGACCTGAATAGTGTAATTTGTAATCTATTAAAGATTGGTTAACAAGGATTAATTTTTATAGGGAAAGTGATTCATCATTCAGAATCATTATGTTATGCGTATTTTTCATTTTATAGTTAACGAAAAATTAACTATAAAGTCACCTTTTCAGCCGGGAAAATTAATATTTTACACGGAAATATTCTGGCCGGTTGCGGCATTTCCGGGATTGGCCTCTGCAACATTATTCTGGGCCTGGGCAGCCAGGCCTTCCATGATATTGCGGTTGATATCTATCAGCGCCTGGATTTCCTCTTCCCCCCGGGCGACCTGTGAGCTGTATCTGCCGACCCAGATGGAAATGGAAATGATTGAGGCCCGCAGCTGCTTGGGCAGCATATTACCCTCAACCGCACAGTCGGTGGCGAGGGTTGACCATAATTCGCGGTTCCATTGCAGGGCCTCATGCAATTTCACATCAAGCTTTGGCAGCCCCTTTACATCCATCAATGCGCGGGTGACATTGGCGAACAGCCGGTATTCTGTCTGGCTTGAAGACTCACTGGCCTTCTGGGTCGTCTGGTATGCCTTCAGGGACATAATTCAGCCTCGTATTTTCATATTCAAACATTTTTTTACACTTTAACAGCGCCTTGTAAAATTCGCCGTCCATGACGTCCTTGCTGATCGCGACGCACAGGGTCTTGGCGGCGGGGTCTTCAATAACACTTAACAGTTCCGTCATGCGTAAGACATACTGCTCGTGATATTTGGCAAAACCCGACGGGTCCATATACATCAGCATGATCGGGAAATAGATATGCTTGATCGGGGTATCGACCTCTTCGGCCTGAAGAATGTCCTTTTCCCTGAGCAGAGACGCCTTGTTCTGCAGGATCAATGTTGATCTTCTGTCGCCATTAACAATCACCGCGCCGTTAACGACTATCTTTTCTCCCGGTTTCAACGATATTTTCAGTGCCATTTTTTTGCCTGTTAAATAAGTCTATGACGTCATCAGTAGAGTGAAGCATAGCCATTATTCCAAATTTTGTGTTAATAAAATATGAACTAAGTTAATTAACTATAATATTAATTTGAAAACAGGTACAATATTTTCGTCAAAAAACCGTATTTCCGTCAAAGGTTATCAGTAATGCCCAAAAAGAAAAATGCCCTTCCCCACCCCAAAACCGCAAAACAACATGACAAGCTTGTGCGCAAGGGGACAGAGCTGTGCAATGCAAAAAATTTCTCCGAAGCCCTGGGCTATTTCACCCGGGCGCTGGATTATCCGGACTATAATCCCAATGTTCTGGTGCTGATGGCGCGCTGTCTTTTTGGCCTCGGCATGAAAAACAAGGCCATTAACCTGATGGAGCATGCCCTCGACCAGAATGCCGAAAATCCGGCAATCTGCGAATCCCTCGGCACCGCCTGCCTGTCCCTTGAACTGAATGATCTGGCAATAAAATTTTTCACGCTCTATTGCCAGCTTAACCCGGAGGAGCCGGTCGGCTACAATAATCTGGCAACCGCCCTGCGCGAGGACGGACAGCTTGACCAGTCTATCCAGCTATTGCAGGATGTTATTCCGATCTATCCGGAATGTGCCATCCTGTGGAATAGCCTCGGGGCCGGGGTGTCCTTCCGTGACGGTTTTATCGCCTCTCAACCCTTCTATGAGGAGGCCTATCGCCTTGACCCGACGATTCCCATGTTTGCCAGCAATCTCTGTTTCCTCTATGCCAATCTGGGACAGTATCAGAAGGCGCATGAATTTGCCAAAAAGACCGTCGAGATCGACCCGAATTCACCGACCAGCTACCGCGCCCTGACCGAGGCCAGCTATAATGTGGGCAATTTTGACGATGCTTTCACTGCGCTGGAATGGCATAACCACCCCTCCGATCCGGGATCTGTTTTCATGCCATATTCCATTGAAAAATGGCAGGGGCAGGACCTGAAAGGCAAAACCATCCTGATCGGCGCCGAACAGGGCATTGGCGATGAAATCCTGTTCGCCAGCCTCTATCCCGCCCTGATCAGGGAAGCAGACCATGTAATTATTGGCTGCGATAAACGTCTGGTTCCCCTGTTCCGGCACAGCTTTCCGGACGCCACCATCCGGCCCTATATCCGCGCCCAGCATGAGGCCGGATATAATATCCGGCTCTATGAGGATATTGACCAGAGCAAGATTGATTATATGTGTCTCTATACCGAACTTATGCGTTATCGCTGGCGGTCCATTGAGGATATTCCGGATATGAGTGATGGCCTGCTGACCCCGCCCGCCGATAAAGTCAGCTACTGGCAGAAAAAACTCGCCGGCCTGCCCCATCCGGTCAATGTCGGCTTCTGCTGGCGCAGCGGGCTGCAACAGGCCAAACGCAAAATGTTCTATGCCGAAATTGAAGAATGGCTGCCGCTCCTCAAGACGGAGAATGTCAATTTCATCAATCTGCAATATGGCGACTGTGCGGAGGAACTGAAATTGCTGGAAAAACATGGCATCAAGGTGCATAATTTTGCCGAACTGGACCTCAAGGATGACTTTGAGGGCAAGTCTGCACTGGCGAAAAATCTTGACCTGACCATCGGCCCCGGCACGACCCCGGTGACCGAGGCCGCTGCTGCGGGAAGTCTCTGCTGGTGGATAAATTTCAATTACCGGCAATGGTGGAGCTTTGGCATGGATGACCGTTCCCCGATATTCATGAAAGACCGGATGATCATCAAACCGCCTACCCTCGACTGGAGCGAATTTATGTCTCTGTTTGCCAAGGAGGAATTTGTCCCGTGGGTCACAGAAAAACTACAGGAAAAGCTGAAAGAAAAGACAGGCTGATTTATCCTTTGACCTTTTGCAGGCGCCGGGATATTTTAGCGGCATCAAAATAAAACGGATGTTTGGTTATGAAATTTACTGGTACAGATACATATGTCGCCACCCCGGATCTGATGGTGGCGGTCAACGCGGCGATTGCCCTTGAACGCCCGCTGCTGATCAAGGGGGAGCCTGGCACCGGCAAGACGGTCCTCGCCCATGAGGTGGCAAAGGCGACGGGCAAAGACCTTCTCGAATGGCACATCAAATCCACCACCAAGGCCCAGCAGGGCCTGTATGAATATGATGCGGTATCGCGCCTGCGCGATAGCCAGCTTGGCGACGAGAAAGTCCATGATATCAGGAACTACATCAATAAAGGCAAGCTGTGGGAGGCCTTTACCGCAGATGTCAGCCCCATTCTGCTGATTGACGAGATTGACAAGGCCGATATTGAATTTCCCAATGACCTGCTACAGGAACTTGACCGGATGGAATTCAATGTTTACGAGACCGGGGAAACCATCCGCGCTGTCAACCGCCCGTTGGTAATTATCACCAGCAATAATGAAAAAGACCTGCCCGATGCCTTCCTCCGGCGCTGTTTCTTCCATTATATCAAATTCCCCGACAAGGACACCATGAGCGATATTATTGATGTCCATTTTCCCGACATCCAGAATATTCTGGTCCGCGAGGCGCTCAATCTGTTTTATGACGTGCGCGATGTTCCGGGGCTGAAGAAAAAACCGTCAACGTCCGAACTGCTTGACTGGCTCAAGCTGCTGATGATTGAGGATATGCCAATTGAGGTGCTGAAAAGCCGTGATCCGAAAAAGCTCATCCCGCCGCTGCATGGCGCCCTGCTGAAAAACGAGCAGGATGTTCATATGCTGGAACGGCTGGCCTTTATGAACCGCCGCGAAAACCGTTAAGAGTGAAAACCGGGTGATGTTTACAAAATTCTTCCTGACCCTGCGTGACAATGATGTCCCGGTTTCACTCCGGGAATATCTCACCCTGCTCGAAGCGATGCAGGCGGGGCTGGCGGAATACAGCATTGATAATTTCTATTATCTCAGCCGGGCGATACTGGTCAAGAATGAGAGCAATCTCGACAGGTTTGATCAGGTATTCGGCCATTGTTTCAAGGGACTGGAGGCCCCGGAGGCTGAAAACCTGCTGGCGGAAATCCCCGAAGAATGGCTGCAGAAACTGGCGGAAAAATTCCTGACCCCCGAAGAAATGGCAAAGATCAAGGCCATGGGTGACTGGGACAAGCTGATGGAAACCCTGAAAAAGCGTCTTGAGGAGCAGAAGGAACGTCATCAGGGTGGCAGCAAATGGATTGGCACCGCCGGTACCTCGCCTTTTGGCGCCTATGGCTATAACCCCGAAGGGGTGCGGATCGGTCAGAGGGAAAGCCGCCACCACCGGGCGGTCAAGGTGTGGGACAAACGGGAATTCCGCAATCTTGACGACAATGTCGAGCTTGGCACCCGCAATATCAAGGTCGCGCTGAAACGGCTGCGTAATTTTGCCCGGCAGGGGGCCGCCGAGGAACTTGACCTTGACGATACCATCCGTTCCACCGCCAAACAGGGTTATCTTGATATAAAAATGGTGCCGGAGCGCCATAATGCGATCAAGGTGCTGATTTTTCTTGATGTCGGTGGCTCGATGGACCCTCATATCAGGTTATGCGAGGAACTTTTTTCCGCCGCCCGCAGTGAATTCAAGCATATGGAATATTTCTATTTCCATAACTGCCTGTATGAGGGAGTATGGCAGGATAACCGCCGCCGCCATCAGAACCGCATCAACACCTGGGACATCCTGCATAAATATCCCCAGGATTATAAAGTGATTTTTGTCGGGGATGCGGCGATGAGTCCCTATGAAATCGTCTATCCCGGCGGCAGCGTCGAACACTGGAACGAGGAAAGCGGCGAGGTCTGGATGAGGCGGCTGCTGGAGATTTACCAAAGCGCTGTCTGGCTCAACCCGACCGAAGAAGCCCACTGGGACTATACCCATTCCATTGCCCTGATGCGCCAGCTTATGGGGGAGCGGATGTATCCGCTAACCCTCGGCGGACTTGAAAATGCCATGAAGGAACTCAGCCGCAAGCAATAGGCTATTTGCGGTATTTCCTGATCGCCGCCTCAAGACCGTCCTTCAGCTGTTTGCCGATCTCGCCGCCGTCACCGCTGATCCGTTGTTTGATCACCACCCGCATGGCATCAATATGGGATTTGATAATCTCGACATTGGTGTCGGACGTGCTGGTATTAACCCCGGTGAAATCATACAAACCGTCCGAAAAATTTGAAATCAGCGGATAGCCGAACGTACCCCCCTGACCCCGCATGTCATGGGCAATGGCATGAAGCTGCTCGAAAAGCTTGAATCTTTGTTCCGGCGTATCGACACAGCGCCGGTGAACCGCCGCCAGCTTGTCAATCAGGCCGGAAACCCAGTCCGGATAATCCTCCGCCATATCGTCCAGTTCTTTCATGGCCTTTGCCATCAATTCCTCATCAAAGGAAATCTCGTCATCATTCAGCGGGGCAAGGCCGAGGGTCTTTTCCCGCAGTTTGTTTTTATGGCGGTAATAGCGCACAGTGACCTTAGCCATTGACCACCTCCACTTCCGGGCTGTCATAATTCAGCACCCGCCGGTCCGGCCCGTCAATCGGGATCGACTGGCGCCGGCGATCCGGGCCAAAATATGACGCGGTATGAACAAATTGCCGTGGCTTGTTGATGATGGAAAACAGCTTTTCGGCCATGGCATTGATCGTAAAGGGCTTTGACATAAATTCATTGACCCCCATGGTACGGGCATCATGGACCCGTTTGGGTTCGGAATAGCCGGTTAACATCAGAAAGGGCACAAAACGGTCCGGGCTGTCCTTGTGGCGACGGATCCAGCGCAGCAGGATCATCCCGTCCACCGGTGACATCTCCCAGTCAGAAATAATGATATCAATATGCATCATCCCGGCTCTCATGGGATCATTCTTGACCTGTTTGATAAATTCGATGGCCTGGGAGCCGTCGTCAACCGACTGGACTGACCCGACCCCTAGTACCCGCAGGCTGTTAACGATCAGTGACCGGATAAACTGGCTGTCCTCGACGACCAGGATGCTGACATGGCTTAAATCAATATTACTCATTTTTCCTGTTACGCTTTTTTATTTGCTTATCGGATTGGGTTGAAGCCAATCCTAGTAAATCAGGGTAAATAAATTATGAACAGGCCGCCGGAAAACATCAGAAAAATACAGCTCAGTGCGTCGGGGTCTGAATTAATCCATAGCCATAGATATCATCAAACCCCGCCTTGCCAAGATCAATACTGCTGTCCTGCAGAATTTTCAAAATCTGGCTTTGATCCAGCGTCTTGTTGAGGCTGACCTCATCGGCCAGTATGGCACTGACAAAGGGGGCGGCAATCGATGTTCCGGTCAGGACCCCATAGCCGCCGCCGCTGCGGGCCACGGGAATATTAACCCCCGGGGCCGAGAAAGCGACGTAATCTCCCCGGTTTGCCCTTAAATATATCCGGTGATTTTGGTCCACTGCGGTCACGGCCACCACCCCGGGATAGGCGGCAGGATACAGGGGCGCGGCAGCCGGGCCGCCATTACCAACGGCGGCAACCGTGACAATACCTTTTTCCGCCACCCGTTTTATCGCCACTTCAAGAAGGCGGTTTGGCGGGCCGCTCAAACTCATATTGATCACCTGAACCTTTTGCCGCACCATCCAGTCAAGAGCCAGAATAAGACTTTCAACGGTTGCGGTGACCTTTCCGGACGGCTGTTTGAAAAAGACGCTGGCCGCACAGAGTTTTGCCCCGGGAACCAGCCCCCTGAACAATGGCGGCTGGTCCCCGACCAGCAGGGAGGCCACTGCCGTTCCGTGTCCCTCGGGGCGTGCCCTGTCATAAGGCACAAAATCCTCGGCCAGGATGCTATTTCCTTTAAAGGCAGAATGGGACCGGTTAACCAGTGTATCTATCAACCCAAGCCGTATTTTTCCGGCATCCTGTCTGTTTAACTTCTCTTCCCCTGCAAAATCTGCCACGGAATAGGTCGTATCTGCAGAGGTCATCTTGCCGGATTGGGGGGAGAAAAGATGGTTGAAATCGACATTGGCCTGCGTCATATCCCCGGAGATTTCTCTGGCCGACGCTGATAAATTTTTACCTTTCGGCGGTTCCAGCCGGGTCAAAACCATCCCCAGTCCCTTCAGATAGAGCCGGTCCCTGACATGATATCCCCGTGCCGCACTTCTCTCCGTACTGGCTTCTGTTCGGGCAAGAACCAATATTTCATTACTGATCGCCTGAGCGCCGTTATCATCATAGGTCCCGCTGAACTCACGATGCCGTTGCATGGTTGCCTCCAAAATGTCCAGATTCCGGCTGGTCGTGGCCTGGGCAGATGCTTTACCCAAACCGTCATCATCTGCGGAACCATTCCCGGACTGGTCCATTTCATATTCACCGCCATCTGCGGTCTGTCCGGCATCTTCTGAGGTATGCTCTGCATTATGTTCGGCTTCTTCTGCAGCCTGTTGGGCCGCTTCCGAGGCATGCTCCGCACCATGTTCAGCTTTTTCAGCAGCCTCTTGTGCCACTTCATCTGCAGCCTCTTGCGCCGCTTGATCCGCAGCCTGCTGTGCTGATTCTTCTGCAACTTTCTGGGCGGCCTCATCGGCAGCCTGTTGCGCGGCTTGATCTGCAGCCTGTTGCGCGGCTTGGTCTGCGGCCTGTTGTGCGGCCTCATCGGCGGCCTGTTGGGCGGCCTGATCTGCAGCCTGTTGCGCGGCTTGATCTGCGGCCTGCTGTGCGGCCTCATCGGCGGCCTGTTGGGCGGCTTCGTCTGCGGCCTGCTGTGCGGCCTGATCGGCAGCTTGTTGTGCGGCCTGATCTGCAGCCTGTTGCGCGGCTTCGTCTGCAGCCTGTTGTGCTGCTTGGTCTGCGGCCTGTTGCGCGGCTTGATCTGCGGCCTGTTGCGCGGCTTCGTCTGCGGCCTGCTGTG
>JALUWZ010000140.1 GCA_027019205.1 Emcibacter sp. | reverse complement strand
CCGGCAAATCGACCATTGCGGGCCTTGTCGAGAAAAAACTGTTCGACCTCGGGCGGCATACCTATACGCTTGATGGGGATAATGTGCGTCACGGGCTGAATAAAGACCTGGGTTTCACAGATATAGACCGGGTGGAGAATATCCGGCGTATCGGCGAAACAGCCAAATTAATGGTCGATGCAGGTCTGATGGTTATGGTGTCTTTCATCTCCCCCTTCCGCGCCGAACGCCAGATGGCCCGGCGGCTGCTGGAAGACAGGGAGTTTATTGAAATCTATGTGAATACTCCCCTTGAGGTATCTGAATCCCGTGATGTTAAAGGCCTGTATGCCAAAGCCCGTCGTGGTGAGCTCAAGAATTTCACCGGCATCGACAGTGAATATCAGGAGCCGGAAAACGCGGAAATTATTGTTGATACAGTCAAACAAAGTGCCGAGAAAGCAGCGGAGCAAATTGTGTCTTATCTGAAAGACAATAGATATTTGACTTAAGGTCATGACGAATTATGATATTTTCAACGGGAATGCCGATGGTATTTATGCCCTGTTGACCTGGACGAAGGAATAAACCGGTCGCAACCTTGCGTCCCGGGCAGGGCGGGCCTATATTCCCTGTTACGTGAACCAGTAATTTTTCAGGAATATTTTTATGGATATTAAAGATGGCTTTGTCGGGACTATTGGCAATACACCGATGATCAGACTGGAAAAAGCCTCGGAGGAAACCGGCTGCACCATTCTTGGCAAGGCGGAATTCCTCAATCCCGGCGGGTCGGTCAAGGACCGCGCCGCGCTCTATATCATCCGTGATGCCGAACAAAAAGGTCTGCTGAAACCGGGCGGAACAATCGTCGAGGGGACAGCGGGAAACACCGGAATCGGTCTCGGTCTGGTGGCCAATGCACTGGGCTATAAAACCGTGATCGTCATGCCCGATACCCAGTCACAGGAAAAGAAGGATATGCTCCGGCTCTGTGGCTGTGATCTGCGTCTTGTCCCGGCGAAACCCTATAGTGATCCGGATAATTATGTCCGCTATTCCGGCAGGCTGGCCGAAGAACTCGGGGCGGTCTGGGCCAACCAGTTTGACAATATCGCCAACCGTGCGGCCCATATTGAGACCACCGGCCCCGAAATCTGGCAGCAGACAGAGGGGACGGTGGATGCCTTTACCTGCGCGGTCGGCACCGGTGGCTCGCTCGGCGGTATTTCTCTGGCCCTGAAAGACAAGAACCCGGATATAAAGATTGTGCTGGCCGACCCGATGGGCGCGGCGCTCTATCATTATTATAAATATGGCACACTCAAGGCCGAGGGAAGTTCGATCACCGAAGGCATCGGCCAGGGCCGGATTACCGGCAATCTCGAAAATATAGTGATTGATGACGCCTTCCAGATTCCGGACAGCGAGGCTCTCATGGTAATTTTTGATCTGCTGAAACATCAGGGGCT
>JALUWZ010000139.1 GCA_027019205.1 Emcibacter sp. | reverse complement strand
AACAAACCTTTTATCATCAAATCATTCAATAATTACGCCACGGCCCGCCAATGGCTCGTTCAATATCGTTTTCCAGATATCATGAATGCCACAGAGTCCTGACTTCCCGGTCGCCGACATTCCTGCCGGGCCGGTTTTAATTATTTATCGAATGGCCGGACAATTAATTATTTCGGTTCCGGTAACTGAGTCAAGGGCTTGCCATCAAATTTCCTGACCATGCCGAAAAAAAACAAACGACTGTATAGGTTGCTATTTCAGGCCGTTGATGTATAATTTGACCAACAGGTAAGAAAAGTGCCCATGCTATAATCCGGTGAGGGACATCATAATAAAAAGCACGGTTTCTCTTTTTATCTTCCCGAGCGTCTTTGACAGGACTGCTCACCATGTTAACACACCAAATATTCCCGGGAGGAATCATGTATATCCATCGCTATTTAAAAACCACATCTGCCCTTGTTTCCCTGTCTCTGATGGCGGGGACCCTCGCCTTGTCTTCTGCCATGGCAGCAGACGAAGCAGTCACCCTTGAAGAAATAGTTGTGACCGCCCAGCACCGGGAACAGAGCCTGAAGGATGTGCCGATTTCAGTCGCGGTTGTCAGCGGGGATTTCCTCAAGAAACAGTCGATTGACAAGATGGCTGACCTGCAGTTTTCGGTCCCCAACTTCACCATGGCAGAAAGCGGCATCGGCACCAATGTGTTTATTCGCGGCATCGGCTCCGGCAATAATCAGGGCTTTGAACAGTCTGTCGGGATTTATGTCGATGGCATCCATCATGGCCGGGCGCAGCAGTCCCGCGCCCCGTTTCTTGACCTCGCACGGGTTGAGGTATTGCGCGGGCCGCAACCGATCCTGTTTGGCAAGAATTCTGTTGCCGGGGCGCTTAATATCACCACTGCCAAACCAACAGCAGAATTTGAAGGCTCCATCAGGGGGTCATATGAATTTGTCGATAGTGAAAAAGATGTTGCCGCCGTACTGTCCGGGCCAATATCCGACCGGGTTCGCGTCCGGGTGGCCGGGCGTTATCACAAGCTTGACGGCTATATCAGGAATCTTACCCTGAACCGCGATGAACCGCAGCAGAAGGACTGGACCCTGCGCGGCACGGCGGAAATGGATGTCACCGACAATCTGACCGCGACCCTGAAAGTCGAGCATAGCGAATTTGATGTGGTGGGCCGCAATATTGAAACCGACGGGGAAGTTCCCGCCCCCGCCGGCCCCTTTGCCGGTCTGACCTATTCCCAGATTCTGGTGGGTGTGTTTGGTCAGGACCCTTCTGTCCTCAATAACACCCTTGACGGCAAACGCCATGCCAACGGTGATTTCAGCAATAACAAACAGACGGAAATCGTCCTGACCCTTGACTGGCAGCTCGGTGATCACACCCTGAAATCAATCTCGGGCTATTCCGATTTCAGTTTCAATGATAATTGCGACTG
>JALUWZ010000138.1 GCA_027019205.1 Emcibacter sp. | reverse complement strand
CATCTCGACATCGGCAGCGGACGGTTCCAGCTGAATGGACCCGGCCTCATATTTGCCGTAGGTGCGGCCAAATCCGTCCTTGAACCCTTCGGCGGAAGCCCGACGACCCCCGGTCCGGTCTGACTGGCGGGTATAGGTTATCGTCGCCTCGGAATTTTCCCCGAGCCTCATCAGCAGACTGCCCCGGAAGAACCAGGATTTATAGGTATCCGCGTCCTTTTTGGTGACATAGGTGGCATCCGGAGACAGGATACCGTTCGGGGCAACCGGGGTTCCGGTCCCGTCCAGTTTATAGAGCGAAACATAATCGGTCAGCCCGGCATAATCGGCCCGGCTGCCCACCGCGCGAAAGGCGATGGCATCACTCAGCGGGATATTCAGCGTGACATCCCCCTGCCAGCTCACCCCGCCAGAGCCGCTGGTATTGCTTGCCGAGCCTTGCGCCCAAAGGGTGGTTTCATCAAGCTTTGGTTTGGCAGTGATATAACGCACCGTCCCGCCCAGGGCACCGGAGCCATATAATGTACCCTGTGGTCCGCGCAAGACCTCTACCCGTTCAAGGTCCTTCAGCATCACATTGGCAAAGATCGGCGTTTCATTGATATAGGTCGCGACGGTCGGGGCCGACAGCACCGCAACATCGCCGTTCAGGGAACTGTCAACATTAAGTCCGCGAATACGGATATTATTGATCACCCCGGCATTGCGCGGTCCACGGTCAGTGACCGCAACCCCGGGGATAGACCGGAGCAATTCAGCAGAATCAAGCATTTTTGCCGCCTCGATCTGCGTGCCTGAAACGGCTGAAATATTATAGGGGACATCCTGAATTGTTGTGGAACGGCGGGTAGCCGTTACCATAATTTCATCCATGACAATAGCATCATCCCTTGTATTATCTCTGGCCGCTTCATCTTCTGCGGCAAGGGCGGGGCTGATCATTGAAATAGCTGTGGTCGAAAGCAGGGCGTAAAAGGTCTTTTTTCCGATAGCTGACATATTTGTTTCCTCCATATATTTTAAGCTACTTTAAAAATATGTCATACTTTTATTTTATAGTCAACTATATATTTTGTTATTACTATAGTTTTGCTTAGTATCTAAAATATTATCACAGCCTTATCCCGTCGAGGATAAAGGCCACATCCTTTTCTATTGCAGCCCGCAATTCATCCCGGGTAAAATCATCTAGATAAATATAGGTCAGGAAATGTATGCGTTCGATCCGGGTTAACAGATAGGCCACATAGCGGCAATCTGTATCAGGCCTGAAAACGCCCTCTTTAACGAAATGCGCCAGCACCTTCTCAATGGCCCTGGCAAGACCATCGACAATGGTATCAAGATATTTCGGGGCGACGGTCGGGTCCGCTGTTGTGGCGATAAAAGCCACCACATGCCCCCATAATTCCCGCGACAGGGCGGACAGGGTATCATCGACATTGGACATGATCACATCGGTTAACAGATCGGCGGGCTGTGCCGTATCGGCCAGGGCGACAAAGCCGTCCAGCTTTTCCGTGATACCAACTTCACCCCGTGCCACCAGAGCCAGCAACAGCTCGCCCTTTGAGCCATAATAATTATAGACCGTCGCCGGTGATACCAGAGCATGCTCGGCAATCACCTCTATCGTGGTATCATCAAAGCCTTTTTCGACAAATAACTCACCCGCCGCTACCTCTATCAGGTTACGCCGCTGTGCCTTTTGTTTTGCGCGCAAACTCGTCATTTCATTTCCTTGCATGGCCCTGTCAGCCGCCTGTTCTAAATTTATACCAAACTATAACTTTATAGCTGTATATATATTTAAAACAGTTTTGGAAATAAAGAAACGTTTTTTTTAGAATCTATCGCTCCGCCAGGATCTGCCTCAGACAGCTTGATAAAATCTCCATACCTTCGGCAAGATGAGCCTCGCTGATGGTCAGCGGGGCAAGGAAGCGAATCACATTGCCCCGCGTGCCACAAGACAACAGGATAAGTCCGGCCCGGGCCGCCGCCTGAACCAATGCCCTCGCCAGCGCCGCATCGGCCTGCAGGGGATCATTATCCTTGATCAGCTCCAGCGCCACCATGGCCCCCAACTGACGCACTTCACCTATGCAGCTCAGGTCTGACATCTGTTTCAAATGCCCGACGATCATTCCCCCCAGAAGCTGTGATCGCTCAACAAGCTTTTCCTGCTCAATGACGTCCAGAACCGCCAGCGCCGCCGCAATGGCGATCGGTGACCCCGCATAGGTGCCGCCCAATCCCCCCGGTTTGGCAGATTGCATAACCTCCTTCCGGCCCGTCACCGCCGATAAGGGGAAGCCCCCGGCAAGGCTTTTGGCCAGGGTCATCATATCCGGTTCAATTCCGGCATATTCGCTGGCGAACATCCTGCCGGTTCTGGCAAAGCCGGTCTGGATTTCATCCATGATCAGTAAAATACCATGCTGATCACATTTCTGCCGCAGGGCCTGAATGAAGCGCGGCGAGGCGATATTAAACCCGCCCTCGCCCTGCACCGGCTCGATAATCATCGCCGCCACCCGCGCCGGGTCAATATCGCTGGCGAAAATACCGTCCAGCGCTGCCAGAGCCTGATCCTCACTATATCCCAGATAATCATTGGGGAAAGGGGCATGAAAGACATCGGACGGGAATGGACCGAATCCCACCTTATAGGGCACCACCTTGCCGGTCAGCGCCATGCCCATCATGGTCCGGCCATGAAAGCCGCCGGAAAAGGCAATGATGCCGGGCCGTCCGGTATGGGCGCGGGCAATTTTGATCGCATTTTCCACCGCTTCCGCCCCGGTGGACAGGAAAATAGTCTGTTTGGGGCTGTCCCCCGGCACCAGATCATTCAGCTTTTCCGCCAGTTCGATATAGCTGGCATAGGGCGTAATCTGAAAACAGGTATGACTGAAACAGTCCAGCTGTGCCTTCACGGCATCGATAATTTTAGGATGATTATGGCCCGTATTGACCACGGCAATGCCCCCGGCAAAGTCAATATAACGTCTGCCCTCCACATCCCATATTTCTGCATTTTTGGCCCTGGCCGCAAAAACGGGCAGCATTGTCGCCACTCCCGCCGGAACCGCCTGCTCCCGCCGGGCCTGCAACTCTGTATTCTTCAACATCATTATCAAACTCCTGAATTTTGGATCAGGTTATTTTACCCCGCCCCGCCCCCTCTATCCATATATCCAAAGTTATAGGGATTATTGGTGATAGGCGATCAGGGGGTCCTCCGACCCGTCACCGGTCATATGGGCCAGGGCACCTATGAACAGGGAAAACAGCTCGGTCTGTGACCCGATGTCAAGTTTGGCATAGATATTATTGCGATGGACTTTAACCGTACCCGGCGAAATGCCCATGCGGGCCGCCGTGGATTTTGCCGAATGGCCCATCAACAGCAGATGCAGGACTTCACTTTCCCTGGCTGACAGGCATGAGGTGCCAAAATTATCCAGGGCCTGAATGAAACGAACATTACCCTGCGCTGCCTTTACCCCGCTATTCTGCCATTGCCGGCGGCATACAGAATTCAGAACCGGCATCATGGCCCGCAAGATGGCAATTTCTTTCCTGCCAAACCCCCGCCTGCCCGCCTTGCGCCCCAAAGCCAGCGCAAGTGCAGACTGGCCGGACAGGGGAATATAGATATTAACCTCGTCCCGCAGGCCGGAAAATTTGTAATAGCTGCGGTAATATTCACTTTTCAGAAAATGGTCCGGGGCTATATCCCGCAATCTCAACGGCCCCTGAATATCGCCCCCGGTAAAATACTGATAAAACGGGTCCAGCAGGTAAGGTCCGTCAAGATAGCTTTTCAGATTTCGCCGGTGGTCCGGATTGCTGAGCCTTTCATATAATATTTCCGGAATGCCCGCCTTGTGATAGTGAAAGACGATGAAACTTTCTATGGGGACCTGCGAAGATATAACCTTGAACAGATTTTCCGAAACCGCACGGGTGCCGGACGCTTCAAAGAGCGCCGTAATGTCTTCGTTCCAGTCAGAAAAGTCTGATATCACCGTCATTCTATATGTCCCTGATCCTGCTTAACGGGATAAGGCCCGGTTTGCCTGCCTTTGAGAAAATGATAAAATATGCCAGATAAAACTATATCAAAAAAAAGCCGGTTTGATAGTTCTTTGTTTCACGGCGCAAAAACTGCCCCTCCCATATCATCCGGCAACAATCAGCCCGAGACCAAAAGAAAGTGCAATCCCCTGTGATGGCCCCCCTCCATGAGGGGAATCCCCAACATGAAGACGTTACACGGACATAACTCGGACAAAGCCCTAATTAGAACAAAGGTCATCCATGATAACAAATTGACATTTAAAGAAAATTTGGTGCACCCGACAGGATTCGAACCTGTGGCCTCTGCCTTCGGAGGGCAGCGCTCTATCCAGCTGAGCTACGGGTGCCGTTGCGTGACCGCGTGATGTGGGGCGCAGATTACTGTTAAATACCGGCAAAGGCAATGGCTAACTGAAATAAAAAAACGGCCCCGAACCGGGACCGTTTTCAGAAGATTTCACAAAGCAGGTCTAATTCCGGTTGCCCATAAAACGTAACAGGAACAGAAACATGTTGATAAAGTCAAGATAGAGGCTGAGTGCGCCCATAATTGCCTTTTTCTGGGCTATTTCCCTGCCGTCTGCCTGTAGGTACATCAGCTTTATTTTCTGGGTATCATAGGCGGTCAGACCGGCAAAAATTAAAACTCCCCCGGCGGAAATAATGAAATCCATCATGCCGGAATGTAGAAACATGTTAACCACAGAGGCAATGATAATCCCGAACAGCCCCATAATCAGGAAAGACCCCATGCCCGACAGATTGCGCTTTGTCGTGTAGCCATAAAGGCTGAGGCTGCCAAATGCCGCTGCGGTCACAAAAAATGTCTTGGCAATGCTGGTTCCGGTATAGACAAACATGATCGATGCCAGAGCCATCCCCACCAGCCCGGCATAGATCCAGAATGTTGTCTGGGCCGTCGATGCCTTCATATGATTGATGCGAAAACTCAGGAAAAACACCAGACCAAGCGGCGCAAACATGACAATCAGCCCGAGCATGGTCTGCCCGGTCAGATACACAGTGCCGTCCGGGGCTTTTGCGAATGTATAAAGCAGGGAATAGAGTGCCGGCACATTTGCCGTAATGTAAGCCATAAGACCGGTCAGGACCAATGCCGACGCCATATAATTATAGACCGTCAACATGTAAGCCCGGAGGCCTTCGTCGATTTCGGCGGCACTGCGCGCCCCTGACGAGACGCCGTAGCGGGATTTAAAGTCTTCAACCATAAAATCTATCCTGTTGTTCCTGAGTGATACGTGACGTATATATTGGCAGATAGAGAGACTTTTTCAAGTCTTTACCGGGATTTTTTTCAAGTCCTTCCCGGAAATTTCATCCCTTTCGCAGATCGTGATGCGTCAGGATATTGTTTAAAAAACCGTCACATCCCCTTTCTATTATCTCATACACCCTGTCAAAACCGTCCATGCCGCCACAATAGGGGTCGGGTACTTCGCTGATCCCGGGACAGTCTTCGGCATAGTCCATTAACAGGGTTATTTTATGATATTGGTCCGACGGAGAAAGGGCTTTCATGTTGCGGATATTTTCCCGGTCCATGGCAATAAGATAATCAAAATCACTGAAATCCTGCCGGGTGATCTGACGCGCCCGCAGGTCATCAAGGTCAACCCCATGTTTCAGGGCCGTCTCACGGCTGCGCTTGTCCGGCTTTTGCCCGACATGCCAGTCCCCGGTCCCGGCGGAATCAACAAAAATATTCTCGAGATAACCATCCCGGTATCCATTCTGGTGTAATTTATGGCGAAAGATCCCCTCTGCGGTCGGAGAGCGACAGATATTTCCCAGACATACAAATAAAATTCTTATCATGTTATGCGACAATTCCCTGATTCCTGTGGAAAGGCGGAATATACACGGCCTGTTCCAGTCAGGTAAAGAGGCTATGACAAATTTTATCCCTAAAAGAAGAAAGTTTGTTCTAAATCAATTATCTGTTATATTTTTCATATATGTTTCACACATGTAATACCCTGTGTCATAATGATCCCGGTAAAATAGCTGATAACCTGTTGAAAAAGAAAGCGATGAGAATTATGTCTGAAGAAAACAAATCCATAAATAACGTTCTGGTGGTGATCAATCCAGCCAAAAAGAACCACTATGCGCTGGAACGGGCCATGAAAATGAATGAAATTCTGGACGGCGGGGTCAATATTCACCTGTTCATTTCCTTTCAGATGGATGAATTACGCCGGGGGCAAAGCACGTATGAATTTTATTGTGACAATAACTGGTTTGCCGAACTGGTCAAACCTCTGGCAGATAAAAAAATACCCTACAGCGCAGAAGTCTTCTGGACCGCCGACTGGCATCAGTCAATATTGGGCGCTGTTGAACGGAATAAAGTTGGCATGGTGATCATGTCAGATCATACCACAGAACAGAATCGCAATGGGCTGACGGCGGCAAAATGGTCCCTGCTGCGACAGAGCAGTTGCCCGGTCCTGATCGTCCATCCCGCAACCACCCTGCATCGCAAGACTATTCTGGCGGCGGTAAATATGCAAACCACCAATCCGCGCTATGTTGAGCTGAATAACAAGGTACTGAAGATGGCCCGGATTATGGCGGCGGCTTACGGGGCGGAAAAACATGTTGTCAATGCCTATGAGGATTCCATGGATTTTCCTGATCGGGCAAAATTGCTGCGGGAAACGGATACCAAACAGGATAATGTTCATGTCCAGCTCGGCGACCCGGTATCAATTATTTCTGATGTTGCAAATGAAATTAACGCAGATATCGTCATCATCGGGACCCTGTCACGCCGGGGTATCATGGCGGCGATGAAGGGCAATAAAAGTGAGGAAATCATCCAGAAGATCAACCGGGACGTCATGGTTCTGAACTAACCATACTGGATATTTCCATGAGCGGTCAATCTGTTCCCCTGATCATCATGTCGGCCCCGAACGGGGCGCGACGGCAGAAATCAGACCATCCCGGCCTGCCAATAACCCCGGCGGAAATGGCCGTTTGCGCCGGGGAAATACGCGATGCGGGGGCCAGTATCCTGCATCTTCACGTTCGTGACGACCGGGGGCGGCATTCGCTTGATGTTGACCGCTACCGGGCGTCTGTTGCGGCCATCCGGGCGGTGGTCGGGACTGATATTATTATTCAGACAACCTCGGAAGCGGTCGGCATATATTCCCGTGATCAGCAGATGGCCATGGTAAAGGAGCTGAAACCGGAAGCGGTTTCCCTCGCCCTTCGTGAATTATGCCCCGAAGAGTCAGACCTTGGCGACTTTTCGCGCTTTATTGACTGGCTGACGCGGGAACATATTTTCCCGCAATATATTCTCTATGACGAGGAGGACTATCGCCGTTTTGAGGCCTGTAGGAAACGGGGAATATTCCGGACTGACCGGCCCTTTGCCCTGTTCGTCCTCGGGCGTTATCAGGGGACATCACCCGATGGCGACAGCGCGCTATTACGGCAAATTGCTGTCGAAGCTGAATTCCCCTGGGCAGTCTGCGGTTTTGGCGCTGATGAGATTCACGCCGTCACCCACGCCGCCGAACATGGTGGGCATATCCGGGTCGGGTTTGAGAATAACATCTGGCGCAGCCCGGACCGGCAGCTGACAAATAATGCCGAGATGATTGACCTGTGTGCCACCGCCGGCAAGAAAGCGGGTCGCCGGACAGCAACTGTGGACGATGTCAGAAATCTGTTTAATATCATGCCGCGTAGCTAGCCAAAGAAAAAGGGAAGCACACGGGCTTCCCTTCCTTGTTCGATATAAAGCTTTTTAAACCCTAGAAATTATACACCGCCTTGATGCCGTAAGTCCGGGGCAGATTGGGGAAGCGGGCAATGGTGCCAAAGAAATCCCGCAGATCATCGACATATTTGCGCTGATCGGTAAGATTGCGACCCCAGAGATAAAGCTCCCAGCCATCATTGTCGGAAATCAGGCCGATGCGGGCATTGATCATGGTCAGCGACTGAATATAATCAAACGGTACCGTACCGCCGAGCCGCAGCGGGGCTGTCTTTTTATTGTTGACCGTGGTGTAATATCCACTGCGGGTCGTCAGATCAACCCGAAGCAGCAGAGTTGTATCGATTGCCTCAATATCATGATAATATTGCGCGCTGAAGGCCGCGTTAAAGGTGGTCGCATTGGGCAGCCTGTTGCCGGTGACATCCGCCCCCTGGGTTCCGCCGCCAGGGAAGCTGCTGAAGGTGGCATCAAGCACCCCGAGCGAGCCGTTAAAGCTCAGATCTTCTGTGGCATGCCAGGTGGCTTCGGCCTCAATACCCTGGGTTCTGACTTTCGCAGCATTGGTAATGCGGATAGAGGTCCGCCCGCCGCCAAGATCAACAAACTGGTTGACCTGATAATTGTTATAGTCGGAAATAAACCCGGCCATATTCAAGGTGAAATGATTATCAAGGAAGCTGCCCTTGAAGCCGACTTCATAACTTTTGACCGTTTCCTTGGCAAATTCAAGCCCGTTATTGGCCGCCAGTTCGCTGGCATTGATGAAGTCCAGATTAAAGCCGCCACTTTTATAGCCGGTAGAGAATTTGGCATAAACATTGGCATCCTCAGTCAGGGAGTAGGTTATATTAACCGCAGGTGCCAGATAGGTATCCCGGCGGCT
>JALUWZ010000137.1 GCA_027019205.1 Emcibacter sp. | reverse complement strand
GTTCCCGGAAGTGATCATGGTTGAGTGCGTCATGGTTGAAGCGGTATTTTACGCGGCAGAAATAAAAATGACACGGATTTCCTGACAGTTCATTCTTTGCGGCGGGGTTTGCACATAAACCCCGCCGCAAAGAATGAAAAGGAAAACCAACAGGAGAAGTCGATGCGAGCGATTTTGATGACAGAGGCCGGCGGGCCGGATGTTTTAACAGAGGCGGAGGTGGATAAGCCTGCATGTGGTGATAATGAGGTGCTGGTGCATGTGATGGCGGCGGGGGTGAATCCGATCGACACCAAGTTGCGTGGCAACGGGTTATATTTTAGCGATGGGTTGCCGGCCATTCTGGGCTGCGACGGAGCCGGCATTGTCGAGGCGGTCGGTAGCGGTGTAAGCCGTTTCGAGCCGGGCGATGCAGTTTATTACTGCTACGGCGGCCTGGGGCAGCAGGCCGGCAACTATGCCGAATATATTGCCGTGCCCGAGTCCTTTGTGGCGATGAAACCGGACTGTCTGGATTTTATTGATGCAGCGGCAGCGCCGCTGGTGTTGATCACAGCATGGGAAGCGCTGTTTGACCGGGCCCGCATTCAGGGCGGCCAGAAGGTGTTTATTCACGCCGGTGCCGGCGGCGTCGGTCATATTGCCATTCAACTGGCCAAACTGGCCGGTTGCGAGGTTGCCACATCGATCAGTTCCGATGAAAAGGCGGCCATGGTTACCACGCTGGGCGCTGATCTGGCCATCAACTACAAACAGCAGAATGTAACAGAAGCCTTGCTGGCATGGACAGATGGCGCGGGCGTGGATGCCGCTTTCGATACCGTCGGCGGTGAAGCATTCAATCAACTGGTTGCCGCCACAAAAGTGTACGGCGATATCGTCACGATTTTACAGGCACCCGACAATGCAGACTGGAAAAATATCCGTCTGCGCAATATCCGGATCAGTCAGGAATTGATGCTCACCCCAATGGTATTGGGACTGGAAGATGCTGCAGAACATCACGGCGATATTCTCGAACAGTGCGCCCAGTTTTTCGATGAGCAGAAATTATCCATATTCGTTTCCGATATTTTTCCTCTGGAGCAAGCTGCCGAAGCGCACCGCCAGCTCGAAGCCGGTTCGATGGCCGGCAAACTGGTGCTGGAAGTAGCATTACCCGAAGGAGACAACGATGAATGATCAAAACCCGGATTCCAATATCCAAGCGAGCACTCAGCCGCCCGGTTCGGATGACACAGAAGCGAACAAGAAAGTTGCGACCCTGGTCTATGCCTTGCAAGCCGTTGGGTTTCTGCTGGCGGTGACTTTTATTGCGGCAGTCATTGTCAATTATGTGAAAAAAGATGATGTGGCAGGCAGCTGGGTGGCATCGCATTTTCGCTGGCAGATTCGCACCTTCTGGTTCGCGCTGTTGTGGTCCGCACTGGGATTTATCACACTGCTGATGGGCGTTGGTTATCTGGTTCTGATCGCAGTA
>JALUWZ010000136.1 GCA_027019205.1 Emcibacter sp. | reverse complement strand
TGCCTGCCGGAACCCGGTTATTCATTGCTGCTGCCATAATCAGGGAACCACAGCGGCGCATTTCTTCATGCAGCAGACCAACAGCATTATTTTCCGCATCATCAGAACGAAAACTGTTGGAGCAGACCATTTCCGCAAGGCCGTCCGTCTTGTGAACATCTGTTTTGCATACGGGCCGCATTTCGTGGAGGATCACCGGAATATCCTGGCTGATAATCTGCCATGCCGCCTCTGTTCCGGCAAGGCCGCCGCCGATAATATGTATTGCTTTACAGGTCATGGGCGGGTCATAGCATTTAAATAAATAGCCGACCATAAAAAAACGCCTGCTTTATGTAAAAGCAGGCGCATAATAATGGAGATTTGTAAGTAAGTTCATAAGTAGTAAAGTTGGGGTGCATCAGACATGGTTTGGTATCTGTTACAAGACGCATTATACGGCGCTTATGGTTAACAACAGGTTAATAATAATAAAAAATATAACAAAATTCTATATATATTTCTTAAGATATTGACCTGTATAGCTTTTTTCACATAATATTATGTCCTCCGGCGGGCCTTCCGCGAGGATTTCCCCGCCGCCGTCCCCGCCTTCGGGGCCAAGATCAATGATCCAGTCACAGGTTTTGATAACGTCCAGATTATGTTCGATGATCACCACCGTATTGCCCTGATCGACCAGCGCCTGCAGCACTTCGAGCAATTTCTTTATATCCTCGAAATGCAGGCCGGTTGTCGGCTCGTCAAGGATATAGAGCGTGCGGCCCGTCGATCTTTTGGACAGTTCCTTGCTGAGCTTGACGCGCTGGGCCTCGCCGCCCGACAGGGTGGTTGCGGCCTGTCCAACCTTGATATAGCCAAGGCCGACTTTCTCCAGGGTCGTCATCTTGTCACGAATGGTCGGCACGGCGGCAAAGAAGCGGGCCGCTTCCTCGACCGTCATATCAAGAATATCGGATATGGATTTGCCCTTGAAACGGATTTCGAGCGTTTCCCGGTTATAGCGTTTGCCCTGACAGACATCACACTGGACATAGACATCGGGCAGGAAATGCATCTCGATCTTGATCAGACCATCGCCCTGACAGGCCTCGCAGCGCCCGCCCTTGACATTGAAGGAAAAGCGGCCCGGTTTGTAACCCCGCGCCTTTGATTCGGGCAGACCGGCGAACCAGTCGCGAATCGGGGTGAAGGCCCCGGTATAGGTTGCCGGGTTGGAGCGCGGAGTCCGGCCAATCGGTGACTGGTCAATATCAACGATCTTGTCAATGAATTCGAGGCCGAGTATCGCCTCATGCGGGGCGGGAATATTGCGGTTATTGTTTAATTTGCGTGCAACCCCCCGGTAAAGGGTGTCAACAATCAGGGTCGATTTGCCGCTGCCGGAGACCCCGGTGATGCAGGTCATGGTGCCAAGCGGAATGGCGGCGCTGATATTGTTCAGATTATTGCCTGTCGCCCCCTGAATGATGATTTCCTTACGCTTTCTGCCCGCT
>JALUWZ010000135.1 GCA_027019205.1 Emcibacter sp. | reverse complement strand
ATGGGACCAATTGTCGTCCTGCGCGGCACACAGATTGCGGTTGATTATTACCGTGATCTGCTGGCGGAGTTGAAAAACAAACCCGCCGCCGTCGCCAATGAAGGCAAGCGGATCTACTGGGACGGCATGCCGGTCTGGGGGCGGCTGCGTAATCTGTCCAATATCTTCAATGAAAATCATGCCTGTGTAGTCGCCTCGACCTATTGCAACAGCTGGGTCTTTGCAGATTTCGATCCGGAGGACCCGCTGCCGAGCATGGCCCGGGCCTATATCAAGATTTTCATCAACCGCAATGACCGCTACAAGGAAGATTATATCGAAAAAATGGTTGCGGATTTTCAGGTTGACGGGGTGGTCTTTATGGCGGCCCGCACCTGCCCCAACAACAGCAACGCCTATTATAACCTGCCGCGCAAGCTGAAGGAAAAAGGCATTCCGACGATCATCATTGACGGCGACCTTTGCGACCTGCGCTGCTATAGCGATGAACAATCCACCACCCTGATTGAAGCCTTTCTGGAGACAATCTGATGGCTGAGAGTAAAATCTTCTGGGGCGTCGATTGCGGCAGTTCGGAAATCAAGGTCGTCGCCCTTGATGAGGGAGGCAACATACTGCTGAAACGCAAACAGAAAACCCTGTTCCCGCTTCAGGACCATGTGCGCCGTGCCCTAACCGGAGGAGACGGCGACCTGTCACCATTTGACAACGGCAAAAGCAATGCCCTCAAGCCCGGACATAAAATTGTTGCCACCGGTTATGGCCGCAAGCATATTGATTTTGCCGATGATGCCCTGACCGAGATCAAGGCCCATTTTATCGGCGTTGAACAGCAGCTTGACCTGAAAGAATCCTACAGCATCATTGATATTGGTGGCCAGGATTCCAAAATCATCGCCATAGATCACAGCAAGGTTGACCAGTTTATCATCAACCGCAAATGCGCCGCCGGGACCGGGGCCTATATCGAGGAACTCGGCCATCGGCTCGAAGTCTCCCTCGGCGATATGACCGCCCTCGCCCGGAATAATGACAAGGAATTGTCGCTCAACAGCTTTTGCACCGTATTTTCCGGGCAGGAAGTCATCAAGGTACTGATGAATGGCGAGCGCATCGAAAATATTATCTATGCCCTCTATAGTTCCGTGGTCAAGCGCGTGATGGAAATGACCACCATCACCACGGATATTGTGGTATTTTCCGGCGGCGTGCTGAAATTTCACCCGCAGCTGGTTGATATGTTCAGTGAAAAACTCACCGAAGCAAATCCCCGGATGAAAACAAGGCTCGCCCCCGATGCCCAATATTCCGGCGCCATCGGCGCGGCGGTATATGGAAAATCCTCCCCGCAGTAAAACTGTATTATGGTACTGTTTTACATATTGAATGATTGTATTATGACCGACGATAATCTATAATGATTCCAGATAATAAATTATTTCAGATTTGGGCATAATGCAGGATTTCTTTATTTACGAACGCCAAATACAGTTTGGCGA
>JALUWZ010000134.1 GCA_027019205.1 Emcibacter sp. | reverse complement strand
GAAGATATTCACATGCATGTGGAATCACGGCTGGCCGAAATCATTGGCGATGCTGCCGGGCGGCTGCATACCGCGCGTTCGCGCAATGATCAGGTGGCGACCGATTTCAAGCTGTGGGTCCGCGACGCCATTGACCAGATGGATCAGGCCCTGAAGGGCCTCCAGACGGCGCTGGTGACAAAGGCGGAACAGAATGCCGATGTTATCCTGCCGGGCTTTACCCATTTGCAGGCGGCCCAGCCGATAAGCTTCGGCCATCATCTGCTGGCCTATTTCGAGATGTTCACCCGCGACCGGGACCGGTTGCGCGACGCCCGGGCGCGGCTCAATGAATGCCCGCTCGGGGCGGCGGCGCTTGCCGGAACCTCATTCCCGATTGACCGTTTTCAGACGGCAGAGGCGCTGGATTTCAGAGGCCCGACCGCCAACAGTCTCGACAGTGTATCGGACCGGGATTTTGCCCTTGAGTTCCTGACTGCGGCGGCAATCTCGGCAACCCATGTCTCGCGCCTTGCCGAGGAAATCGTCCTGTGGTCCTCGGCCCAGTTCAATTTTGTTGGCTTGAGCGATAAATTCACCACCGGCTCGTCAATCATGCCGCAGAAACGCAATCCTGATGCGGCGGAATTATGCCGGGCCAAGGCCGGGCGTATCATCGGCGCCCTCAACAGTCTGCTGATTGTGATGAAGGGACTGCCGCTTGCCTATAGCAAGGATATGCAGGAGGACAAGGAGGCGACCTTTGACGCCGCCAATGCCTTCTCTCTGATTATCGCCGCCATGACCGGCATGGTTGAGGATATGACGGTGAAGCGCGATGCCATGAAAGCGGCGACCGAAAACGGTTTTATCACCGCGACCGACCTTGCCGACTGGCTGGTGCGGGTGCTGGATATGCCGTTCCGCAAAGCCCATCATGTCACAGGCTCTCTGGTGGCGCTGGCGGAAGGCAAGGGCTGTGATCTCGACGGTCTGACCCTCGATGAAATGCAGGGGGTGGAGAGCGGGATTACCAAAGATGTTTTCTCGGTGCTGGATGTGGAAAGTTCGGTGGCAAGCCGGGTAAGCTTTGGCGGCACCGCCCCGGAACAGGTGCGGCATCAGGTCAAAGCGGCACGGCAGCGGATCAGGGCTTAAGGAAAAAACCATGCGGAAATCAGTTATTATCCTTGTGATCGGGCTTATATGCCTCGGGGTGGCGTCATGCGGCAAGCGCGGCGACCTGCTGCCGCCGCCGGGCTATGAAAAACCGGCCAGAGATTCCTGAGCCACAGATTCCTGAGCCACAGAAAGAAAGAATATGGATTATTTCGGCTATCGTCAGGGGGAGATACATGCAGAAGACCTGCCGTTAAGCAGGATTGCCGGAGAGGTCGGCACGCCGTTCTACTGCTATTCAACCGCAACCCTGATCCGCCATTATAATGTCTTTTGCGAGGCCTTTCCCGGGGATGACTTTCTGTTATGCTATTCGGTCAAGGCCAACAGTAATCAGGCGGTCCTCAAAACGTTGGCCAAAGAGGGGTCCGGGGCCGATGTGGTATCCGGCGGTGAATTGCGCCGGGCGCTGGCGGCGGGTATCCCGGCGGAAAAAATAGTATTTTCCGGGGTGGCCAAAACCGCACAGGAAATGGCCTATGCCCTTGAACAGGGGATATTCCAGTTCAATGTTGAATCAGTCGCGGAGGTGCAGGAGCTGAACCGGGTGGCGCTGTCTATGGGCAGGGTGGCGGCGATAGCCTTTCGCATTAACCCGGATGTCGATGCCCGGACCCATGCCAAGATTTCGACCGGCAAGTCGGAGAATAAATTTGGCATTCCGCTTAGCCGCGCCCGGCAGATATATGCTGATGCGGCGGCATTGCCCGCTATCCGGGTGCAGGGGGTTGATATTCATATTGGCTCCCAACTGACCGATCTTGAGCCGTTCGCGCAGGCCTTCCGGCGGGTCGTCAGTCTTGTCGGGGAGCTTCGGGCGGATGGTCATGATATATCGGTGCTGGACCTTGGCGGCGGCCTCGGCATTCCCTATGACCGGGCATCGACCAAGCCGCCCCTGCCGCTGGAATATGGCGCGATGGTCAGGCGCATCATCGGGCCGCTCGGCTGCCGGATTCTTATTGAGCCGGGTCGGCTGCTGGTTGGCAATGCCGGGATTCTGGTTGCAAGGGTCATTTATGTCAAGCAGGGCGCGGACCGGAAATTCCTGATCATTGATGCAGCCATGAACGATTTGGTAAGACCAAGTCTGTATGATGCCTATCACGAGATTGTCCCCGCTGTGGAATCATCTGGCCCCATGGTAAGCTATGATGTGGTCGGGCCGATATGTGAGACTGGCGATACCTTTGCCCGGGCGCGCGAATTGCCGGAACTGAAAAGCGGCGATCTGGTAATGATCAGGTCCGCCGGGGCTTACGGTGCGGTGATGTCATCGACCTATAACACCCGGCCACTGGTGCCGGAGGTGCTGGTAAAGGGCGGCGACTTTGCCATTGTGCGCCCGCGCCCGACATATGATGAAATTATTGGACTGGATGTTATACCCGAATGGCTCGACCAGACATGATAGATTCTGACAGACTGGCTGCCTTCTATACAGGGCTGCTGCTGGCGGCTGTCATGTGTTTTGTCTATATCGCCCTGTCGCTGACCGACCTGTGGGGCTATTTGCCGCCGATAGTGCATGCAGTTGTCTACGGGCTGTTGATTGCTGTTATGATATTGTCGGTTACGGCGGGGCTGGCCGGGAAAAAAATCTGGCCTTTGCCAACCGGCCTGAAGGCATTCGGGCTGTCAGTGGTTTTGCTGGTGATTGCCGGAATACTGGCCGGGTCGGACGGGACAAGGCTGCTTGAAATTGCCGCAAAACCCCGGGCAATATTTTCCTGGCCACAGCCTGAAATCACCATGACAGTAACGCCGCCGTCCTATAGTGGCCGGAAAGGCTTTAGCGAAAATATTGCCGCCGGGGAAAATCACCCCGCAGACGTCACACCGATTGTTGAAGGCAGCGGGATAATGGTCCGGGTGAAAAATACGGTTTATGCCCCGACCCTTGTCGCCGGACGTCAGAGGATAGAGTTTCTGGCGGATGAGGGCGGGGGATTTGTTGCAAGTTTTACCCTGAAAGATCAACCGGAATGGCAGATCAGGGAGGGCAGCCGCATCATCAGCCGCTGGCCCATCGTTGTTCTGGCCGATGAAGCGCCGGTTATTGCCCGGGCGGATTTCCATAATATGATGACGGGGGATGGCTTATTTGGCCTCACCCTTGATATATCCGACGATTATGCGGTCAAAAAAGTTACGGTCGGGGTGGTTGCCGCAGGCAGTGAGCGCGCCGCCCTCCATGACCGGGTAAATTCCGGCATCAGTGACCTGAAGCAATTTTCCGGTGATATCTATGTCAATCTTTCCGAATCCGATTTCGCCGGACAGAAAGTTGACCTGATCGTGGAGGCAACGGATCAGGCCGGGCAGACGAGCCGGAAAATTATCCCCGGACTCACATTGCCGAAGCGGGAATTTTCCAATGCCCTGTCGCGGAAGATCATCGACATCCGTGACGGCATACTCAAACAGCCTGAGATCAGAAAAAAACTTGCGCGTGAGCTGATGGCTCTCGGCCTTGCGCCGGATGGCGGGCAGATGCCGCCCATATTCTTTATCGCCCTGCGCTCGGCCTACTGGCGTCTGACCAACCCGGAAGACGACAATGACATCGCCAGCGCCCGGGATATTTTATGGCAGCTTGCCGGACGGCTGGAAGATGGCGGCAGGGGACAGTTTGAGCATGACATACTGGCAGAATTGCTGTCCCTGAGGGTCATCCTCGCCCGGCAGCTGGATCTTGCTGCGCTCAGAAAGCAGCTTCAGAAGATTGACAAAACCCTGATCCTGTTCCGGCGAAAGCGGGCGGCGTCATTTGACATTCATTACCCGCCCGAGAAATATGATATCAAGGCATTACGCAAAATATACAGTAAAATCCTGTCCTTCAGATTTTATAAAAAAACCGGCCAGGCCATGGATCTGGTGTCATATCTGGAACATGGTTTTATCTATAATGACCGTACGATACTTTCCGGGCAGGGCTTTGCCCGGTTCCAGATCGCCCACCATGCCCGGCAAACCGTGAATATCCTTAAAGAAACCCAGCAGCAGGTCATGGGCTTTGTCCTTAAAAAAACCGTCCGGCTTCAGTTTGCCAGCGCGGCGGCGACAAGTGATCCTGATGCATCCCGAAACGGCGATATGAAGAGCTGGATCACCATTCAGCAACAGCTCGGTGACAAGCTGAATGATCTCGGACGAATGTTACAGAAATCCGGCATTGATGCCGCCCGTTTTACCGTACCGGCCCATGATCTGATGGGGGAGGTGGTTGACAGCATGAAGAGCGGCGATATGTCCGCCGCCGCCGGCTATCAGAACCAGATCATGACACTTTTGCAAAGTCTGAAAAACATGTTGGCGCAGGAATTGCGCTATCATCCGTAAAGCTATACAGAGACATCAAATTGAGCCAGATAGGTCTGACATTGCTCTAATTCAGCTTTTTGCGGCTTTTGAGAATATCATCGACAGTGTCGCACAGCTCGTCGAGCGAGAAGGGTTTGCTGATCACATCATTGATCAGACATTCAAGATTGTGGGCGCGCTGACGTTCGTGGGAATAGCCGGTCATCATCAGAATCGGCATTTCCGGATGTTCCGAGGAAACTTTCAGGGCTAGGGCGATGCCGTCCATGACCGGCATGACAATATCGGTGAGCAACAGGTCAAAATTTTCCGCTGACATAGCCGTGATCGCCGCCCCGCCGTCTTCCACGCCAACCGTGCTATGGCCCCGGTGTTCAAGGGCCCGGCTGACGAACAGGCGAACCGCCATCTCATCTTCCGCGATCAGAATATGCGCCATTTGTTGAACTCCCGTAATATTTCAGAATACAGGATATAATATAATTCTTTATAATGTCTTTACGACACGCAATATCAACCCTGTTTTTCAGCAAAGGTAACGCTGATGCTGGTGGCATCCTTCGGCGGGTTGGGCAGAGAGGTTGAAAAAGCGACCTTCCCATCCGGGGCAATGGTCGCCGCCGAGGTCTTGAAAGTCCAGGCCCGGATGACTTTTCCCCTATTGTCCTTTAAAGCGATTCTGAGCAGGGGCAGCGTCTGTGTCTCATTGGTGATATTGACAATATTGCCGTCAACTTTCAGGGTCACCACCCCGCCGATAATCACTTTACCCGGCGTGGTATCCTTTATTTCGAACAGCTCCTGGGCCGGGATTTTCGGCTGTTTCTTCTCAGTGGCATGTTTGGCCGGGCCGGGTCTGGCATTTTCCATTCCAAGGGTCCGGTAGAGTTTTTGCGATGGCGGCCAGAACTCGCTTATACTATTCTGGAAAATCAGAAAGCTGCTGACCAGTGCGACGACAAACGTCCCGAGCGCATACCATCCCCACAGAGAGCCGCCATGATTGTGATTTTGCAGCGCGGGCAGGTTTGATCCCTTGGGCATGGGCCGGGGCCGTTTCTTGCGCCGCGCTCTTTTGATGGCAAATTCGTCCTCCTCTTTGGCATTTTCCCTGGCGGCGGTATTTTCAGAAGGCGGGGGGGAATCCTGTGGGGGGGCGGTCTGCTGTATATCCTCTGTTACGGCTTCATTTGTCGCCGCAATATTTGCGTCCGGGGCGGCTTCGCGCCATGTATGGCGGCATTTGGCACATCTGACCGTCCGACCATTTGGCAGAAGGGCCTTTGGATCAACAACATATCGTGCAGAACATTCCGGGCAGGTCAGGATCATGAAAGAAGCCTGTAACTCTTGTTATCATACGGGTTTATCTCTTTATACGGTTATAATGCGCTGAAATGATTTACGCAAGAGTCCAGAAATTCTGATCGGGAGGACGGCTATTATATATTTTGAGTTTACGGTCAGGAAGTGAATTGTTATGGTGAAGACGAGGCAGACAATGTGATGGAAAAGGTACTATCCGCGTGATTCATTTTGAAAATGTTGGCATGAGATACGGCATGGGATCAGAAGTCCTGAAGGATATTTCCTTCAACCTGAAGCCGGGATCGTTGCATTTTCTGACCGGATCAAGCGGGGCCGGCAAGACATCGCTGCTCAAACTGATGTATCTGGCCCATCGTCCGTCACGGGGAAAAATAACCATGTTCCGCGAGGATGTGGAAAATGCCGCCCGCCGTGACCTGCCACGGCTCAGGCGGCGCATCGGGGTCGTCTTTCAGGATTTCAGGCTGCTGGACCATCTGACGGCGGTTGAGAATGTCGCGCTGCCGTTATGGCTATCCGGCGGCAAGGGGACGGAGATTGAGCAGCATGTCGAGGAGCTTCTGGCCTGGGTCGGCCTCAAAGACCGGATGAAATCGCGACCGCCGGTATTGTCCGGCGGCGAAAAACAGCGTGTTGCCATCGCCCGTGCCGTCATCAAACGCCCGGACCTTCTGCTGGCGGATGAGCCAACCGGCAATGTTGACCCGGCGATCGCCAAAAGAATCATGCATCTGTTTGTCGAACTGAATAAACTGGGGACAACAACGGTTATCGCCACCCATGATATGGAGATGGTGAAAAGGGCCGGGGCGGCCCGGATGCACCTCCATAAGGGACGATTGCATCTGTTGGACCCCGGGGACAGTGATTTTCGCGAAGAAGAAACAGAGGCCGGTGAATTTGGCGGCATCCGGCTTGACCAGAAAGAATATGGTCCGAAAATATACGGCCCGAAAATATATGGGGCGAACGAAAATGAAGAGGGGGGCGGGGTGTGATCGCCAGGGTCAATTTTCTGCCGGATGAAAGGAGCCATGAGGCGACGCGGCTTCTGCCCTATGTCATGGCCGTCATGGTTTATCTGAGCGCGCTGGCCCTGATGGGCAGCATGGTTCTTCACCGGAGCTTTAGCGAATGGACCGAAGCCCTGAGCAATCGCCTGACCATACAGATTACCACCCCTGACCCCGCCCTGCGCGAGGCCGAGACTGCGGATGTTACCCGGCTTTTGCAACAGACACCGGGAATAGATTTTATCCACAGGCTGAATAAGGTTGAAATAGAGAATCTGCTGGAGCCATGGCTCGGCGAGGGCAATGTTACCAGTGATCTTCCGCTGCCGGTGATGATAGATGTGACCGTCAGCCGGACCATGGCGGTCAATCTGGATGCCCTGCGCGGGATGATGGCCGGGATATCGGAAAATATTCATCTTGACGACCATCAGCAATGGCTTGGCCGTTTTGTCAAGCTGATGGATGCGGTGGAATATACCGCGCTCGGGGTCCTGTCGCTGGTGGTAATGGCCACCGTCTGTATTGTTATTTTCGGCACCAAGGCCGGGATGGCGGAAAACCGGGAAACCATTTCCATCATGCATCATCTGGGGGCGGAAGACAGCATGATTGCCCGGGCTTTCCAGCGTCGTTTTATGCGTTATGGTCTGAAGGGAGGGGCTATCGGGCTTGTTCTGGCATTTATCACGCTGGTCTCGCTGATGTCCCTGTCCCGTGCCATGATGGCTGGTCTGGTTCGTCTGCCGGATATGCCGGTTGCTGAGGGGGCCGTTCTGCTGGTGATCCCGCTGCTGGCAGCATTGCTCTGTATGGTGACAGCACGCATAACCGTTATGCGGGGCCTGAATCGGATGGTATGAGGCAGGGCCTATGAAATATATATATTATCTGTTGCTGTTGCTGGGTCTGGTCTGGCTCGGGGGATTTTTCCATTTTATTTACGATCTGTCCCGGGTGGAGCCGCCGTCTGCCGAAAAAACCGACGGTATTGTCGTCCTGACCGGTGGCAGCCGCCGGCTTCAGGAAGCGGTGCGTCTGCTGGAAAGCGGATTGGCAGACAAGCTTTTTATTTCCGGGGTCAATGCCCGGGTGACGGATGCGGAATTACGTTCGGTGCTTGGCAGTACACGGGAACTGGCAGACTGCTGTATTGAAAGTGGCACCATGGCACAGAATACCAGAGGCAATGCCAGAGAGATTTCTCTCTGGGTAAAAAAGAGCCACATATCCTCTATCAGGGTTGTGACCTCCCTTGAGCATATGCCGCGCGCCATGAGCGAGATGCGCCATTTTATGCCAAAAATCCGTATGATTGCCCATCCTGTCGGCCAGTGGCGGCCCGAGAATATCCGTTTTGTTTCCCTGGCCCGGGAATATAGCAAATATCTGGTAAGCCTGATCCGTACAAGCATATTTGAAACCGGAATGTAAGTCAGGATGATCAAAAGCGGCAACAATATGGTGACGGCTTTGCGGTCTTTGATTTTTCGGGCGATCTTCTATCTTCGGGGGACCGTGGCCTGCCTGCTTTGGGTCCCGCTGCTCTATCTTCCCGGGGTGCCCCGGCGCTGGCAGGTGGCCTTTCAGACAAACTGGTCACAGAGTGTGCTATTCTGGCTCCGCCGGGCTGCAGGCTTGAAAATGATCGTGCGCGGCAGGCAATATATCTCGGCAACGCCGGTGATCTATGCCATGAAACATCAGTCTATGCTTGATACCTTTGTCATGCATTCCATTATTGAGGACCCGGCATTCGTCATGAAGAAAGAGCTTCTGAAAATCCCGCTTTATGGGCGCTTGTGCGAGAAGGTCGGCAATATATCCATTGACCGCGATATGGGGGTGAAATCAATGAAGAAAATGCTCTCGCAATCCCGTGCGGAGATCGGCAGGGGCCGTTCGGTGATCATATTTCCCGAAGGCTCGCGCGCCCGGCCCGGGGAAAAACATCCTTACCAGCCGGGGATTTTTGGTATATATAAATATCTCAAGGTTCCGGTGGTTCCGGTTGCGGTCAATACCGGGCTTTTCTGGCCGAGGAAAGGGGCGGTGAAAGGCGGCGAGTTTGTGATTGAATTCCTGCCGCCTGTTGCGCCCGGACTTCAGAAAGACACCTTTATGGACAAGCTTGAAGAGACGATTGAGTTGGCCAGCCAGTCC
>JALUWZ010000133.1 GCA_027019205.1 Emcibacter sp. | reverse complement strand
CATTTTAACGGTTTTGTGACCGAACAACTGTCTTCTGGCCGTTATGGCTCTGCCAGTGAAGTCGTTCGGGCCGGTCTCCGCATCCTTGAAGAACGGGAAGCCAGACATAAAGCCCTGCAACAAGCCATAACACTGGGCCTTGACAGCGGCGTTGCCGATGATTTCAGCATGGAGGCCCTCCAGCGAGAACTGGATGCGGAATAATGGCCAGAGAAGATGACAGCTTCACACCACCGGTCCGTTTATGCCCCCATGCACAACATTTGATTGTTTATATTATGGATGATACGGGTGTTTATATTTTGCGTATTCTCCATGGAAGCATGAATATCCCTGACCATATATGACTTTTATAGCTTCAAAACATCATTCAATATTCTGTACCTGTTCACGGAATTGATCAATGGCGGTTTTGAGCGACAGGCCGATATTGGTCAGGCGTATATCCTGGGCCTTGCTGCACAGGGTATTGGCCTCGCGATTGAATTCCTGAGTGAGAAAATCAAGCTTGCGGCCAATCTGACCCTCGGTGGCAAGATATTTTTTCGCCGCCGCAATATGGGCATAAAGCCGGTCGATTTCCTCTTTGACGTCGGCCTTGGTGGCAAGCAGCACCACCTCCTGGGCGATGCGTTCCGAGGCAATATCCGCCGTATCGTCAAGCAGAGCGGCAACTTTTTCCATATAACGGCTTCTGATCAGTTCCGGCAGACCCTGAGCCAGACTGTCCGCCTGCCCGACCAGCTGTTCAATTTCATCAATCAGTCCCGCCAGCACTGCCTGCATTGCCGCGCCCTCGGTCTGGCGCGTCGCCTTGAAGGCCTCAACCGCCGCCGCAAAGGATTCTGTCAGGGCATTGTTCCGGGCTTTAAGGGTCGCCTCGTCTTCCTCCGCATCGACATATTCAACCACATCGCGCACCGCCATCAGGGCATCAAGAGACGGCTGTGGCAGGTGATTCTTCATCGCGGTTTCGGTCGCGACCTCCACCAGACTGTCGAGCATTTCCTGATTGATCCGGAAAGCCGTCATATCCCGGTCGCGGCTGAGCTGAAGATTGACATTGACCGAGCCACGGGCTATCGCCGCCTTCAGGCTTTTACGGACCATCTGTTCCAGACCATCAAGGCCCGTCGGCGTCCGGCAGCGCACATCAAGGTTACGGCCATTGACGCTCTTTATTTCCCAGGTCCAGCGATAGCCTTCCCACTGGCCTGTCGTCCGGGAGAATCCTGTCATACTTGATAATGTCATGGCTTTGACTTTTCATATTTCATTGTTAGCGTTACCGGGTTATGGTTACCGAAGGATAGCTATAGCAGGAATACCCTCAGATGAAAAATCCAAAATCCATTCTTGTTACCGGGGCAAGCAGCGGCCTTGGCGCCGAACTCGCCCGGAACTATGCGGCGGCGGGCATCACCCTGTTCCTGTGCGGGCGTAACGAGACCCGGCTGGATGAGGTGGCAGAAGATTGCCGGTCCTGCGGGGCCACCGTCCATGCGGACCTGATTGATGTCAGTGATGAAAAGGCCATGGCCGACTGGATAACAGAATGTGACGGGATGTCCGCCCTTGACCTTGTGGTGGCCAATGCCGGGATCGGGATTGGTTTCACGACTGAAATGGACCTTGGCAATCACGTCCGGCAGATTTACGATATCAATGTCGGCGGCGTATTCAATACGGTCCATCCGGCGATCCGCCTGATGCAACCACGCGGGCGTGGCCAGATTGCCATTATATCCTCGCTCGCCGGTTATCACGGCCTGCCCGGCTCGCCCGCCTATTCCACCAGCAAGGCCTGTGTCAAGGCCTATGGCGAGGCGCTCAGGGGGTTATATGCCCGTCATGGCATCGAAATCAATGTCGTCTGTCCGGGCTATGTCAAAAGCCCGATGACGGCGGGCAATACTTTCCCCATGCCGTTCCTGATGGAAAGTGATAAAGCGATCCGGGCGCTGCGCCGGGGGTTGGAAAGAAATCAGGCGCGCATCACCTTCCCGTGGCAGTTAAGCCTGATATACGGGGCAATGGTGCGTTTCCTGCCCGAATGGCTGTTTGACCGGCTGTTCCGGCTGATGCCGGCCAAAAACCAAACGACAAAGAATTAACCTATAGCCCCGAGGAAAGCCGAAAGCGACTGCGAGATTTTTCTGATTTGATTGTAAACAGTTTCGATCTCGTCAAAAATTTCCCGGTTTTCATATTTATAGCCCTGCATGTCATCGCTGGAAAAGCTGATCTTTTCCGGATTGGCCGGATCAATATCATAGGCCCCCTCAAGCGGGAAAATCTCGCGCAGCAGCAGGATGGTTGGCGAAATCTGAAAGCGTAAAATCCGCAGGATCAGATCATCGACGCTCAAGCCCTTATGATCGCGAAAGCGTGGAATCCGGGTGATCAGCAGGAATATACGCTGTATCAGGGCAATTCTGATCACATGAAGCAGGGTGTAATGGTGACGTTCCGCCGGGTTCAGGGGATAGGGGGCCGATACCACCTCCCGGTGCTTTATCGCATCACGCAGATACATCAGATCTTCTCTGAGGGTCAGCTCTATCCGGTTAAGACCTTCATAAACCCCGTGTTTTTCCATCATATCGGCCAGCCGGAGCATCCGGTTATGATCATGGCTTTCCGCCTCATACCGGGCGCAATGCATCCAGTAGCGCGGCCTGAACAGAGACGAATAGGCGCCGAGGAAATCACCGTCCGACACATCCACCGCCGCCATGACAAGGGTCATGATATGGCGCAGGCGCGGCGATTTACCATAGATTTTCCAGAAGCCGTGACCATCCTGCTTGATCGCGGTGCCGACCCCGCCCATGCTGTTGGCAAGATAGCCCAGCTGATGAAGCAGCATATTATTGGGAATAGCCCGGATTTGTGACAGTTTCTCCAGCGGGCGATGGGCCACCCCCTCATCCTGACGCAGGGTCATGCGCGAGCCTGAGGGATAGGCAATATCGGTCCCCAGAATGGAAATCAGCTGCATAAAATCAGGGTCGGCGGAAATGGCCCCGTTATAATCCTTGACCGTCAGGAAGAAATCCAGCGACCAGTCGGTATTCTCATAGAAGGGATCAGGGGCCGCATCGGGCGGAGTCAGGATATTTTCCATCACCCGGCTCAAGGTGGCAAGGGCGAGGTCAGGGGTATAAAGCCACAGATAACCGTCCCCGCCCTGAAGGCTGAATTCCTGCTTGTAGGGGATATTCAGTTTCCGCACCAGACGCCGGGCCTCGGGCGTGTGCATATAATCAAGCCGCCCGGCAAAACCGTCCGGATGACCGCCGCGCCCGACACTTTCCCCGCCGGTATCGAAAATCACCAGCTCGACATCGGCAAGATCGAATTTCTGCCAGAGTTCGGCGACCTTGATCCGCAAGCGTTCGATGGCAAGCCCCGCCGCCACCTGTCCGAGATAACGCCCCGCATCGGAATAGCCGGCCTGAATACATAACCGCCCGCGTTTCTTGACATAGGCAAAATAATGCGGATTTTCCAGCAGTTCCTCAATGACCTCGGCCCCGCGAATCAGCGCCTGATCGGTTTCAAATAACGGCGAAATATCGACCTTGTCCTCCACCCCGAACAGCTTGGCATAGCACAGCGCCGCCAGCACGGTGAAGGGCGTATCGGATTCGGCAATCAGAAAGCGGACCGGGCTGTCCCCGTCAATATATTTCAGGAATTGGGCCACAATCATAAACAGCCGCCGGGCCGTGGTCTGTTCATGGAAAATTGTTTCATAGCCAATAGTCTGCGGCGTGATATTATCCAGCAAAAGACTGGCCTTCTGCATATAGCGCCGTCGGCTCGTGGCATCATCGGGGTCTTTTTCCATCGCCACCATCGGGCGGATCGCATTATGCAGCTGCACCGCGTTAAGCCGGAAGTGAATATGGGAAAACCCCGTTCTGAAATTGGCGAAAATCGCCCGGAAGATCATCAGCGGCGCAACCGTATCATCCGGATTATGGGCAATCAAACCATCCAGTTCCGCCATGATCTGTCCGGGTAAATCAACATCCTCTTTGCGGCTTGACACCAGATGGCGGGCATAGGCCCGGACAGCTTCCACATCCATATCCCCGCCGGGAATAAGCTCAAGATCATCGGCAAAAAGCTTTTTCAACCGCCCCAGCAAAGCGGCTATTTTATCATTGCCGGAGATAGCCTGCCACTTCTCCTGATAAAGCGCGCATTGACGATGGGCCATCCGGGTGCGAAAGCTGACGCTGGTCATCCAGGTGATATCATCGCGCCCGTCAACATCGAAACCAACCCAGCTCGCCGTTGAGGCCAGCTTGAGATCAAGGGATTTCCAGTCTTTGGGATAGGCGGCACGGGCAACCGCAAACGCCACCTCATACAGCACGGCTATCGCCTGCTGTAAATTCAGCAAGGCGCGCGCGGACTGTTCAAATTCATAGTCAAGGGTAAGTCCCGCATCCGGGCGGTCCTCGCAGGTGATGATTTTCTGCCGGGCCTGTTCCGGGGATAATGCGCCCGCCACCAGACCCGCCAGTATCTCATATTGTCCACTGCTGAATCCAAAGGTCGGATGACCGGTGATGACAAAACCGGCCAGCTCGCGTCCGACAAGGCTTTGAAATTCGGCGAAGCTCCGGCCCTTTGTGGCCTCTGTCAGGAGGACCCGCAGTCCGGCCCGGTTCTTGCCCGGATCTGTTTCTTTCAGATAGGCCTGCGCCCGACGCCCGCGCGACAGAAAACTTTCCACCCCGAGGGTCGCCAGCAGATCATCAACCTCGGCCCCCGGCAACGCCCCGGCCTTCATCCGTTTCAGCAGCCGGTAAGACATTTGCTGATAGGGATTGACCAGCGGTGTTTCCCCGGACACCCTGCGGCATTGATCCAGTTCATCAGACAGGCTGGCAACAAGTGATTCAGGGTCGGGCATTGACAGTTTCCTCAGATTATTTTGACTGCATCCATGAACCGCCCACGCAGATCACATTGGGTAATTTTAGATAATCCGGCGCAGTTTCCTCTGTTATGCCACCGGTCGGGCAGAATTTCAAATCAGGCAGCGGACCATTCAGGGATTTAAGCAGCGCCCGTCCGCCCGCCGCCTCTGCCGGAAATAATTTCAGATAACGATAACCGGCTTCGCGCAATTTCATCGCCTCGCTCGCGGTCGCGACACCGGGCAGCAGCGGGATTGGCACCTCTTCCGCCGCCCTGATCAGGCTGTCGGTTGATCCCGGGCTGACGGCAAAGACCGCCCCGGCATCATGGGCCTCGCGCAGCTGTTCCCCGTCCGTCACCGTACCCACCCCGACCACGGCATCTGGAACGGCGGCAATGATGTCCTTCACCGCCCGAAGGGCGCAATCGGTCCGCAGGGTGATTTCCAGTACCCGGTAGCCTCGGGCCACCAGATCACGGGCCATCGGCACCGCCTCCGCCAGTGTGTTGATCACCATTACCGGAATAACCGTTACGCCCGCAAGCAGGCTGTTGAATTTCAAATTCTGGTGGCTCATATTCTCTCTTTCTTCATCTCAATAATAATGTCCCTGAATACGGGCGGCGGCCCCGATCAGCGCCGGTTGTTTGGCCGTAATTTGCAGGGTCGGAATATCCCTGATATAGGTCAGCCGCCCCTTGTCCTCGAACCGGCTGCGGAAGCGGCTGGCGAGGAAAAATTCCTGAATTTTGGGCAGAATGCCGCCGGCGAGATAAACCCCGCCGGTGGCATTGAAGGTCACCGCCATATCACCGGCAAAAGTCCCGAGGATGCCACAGAAAATATCAACCACCTGCCCACAATGGCCCGCCGGATTGTCAAGGGCGCGGCGGGTAATCTCTTTGGGGCTTAATGGCGCCACCTCTTCCCCGCGCAAGGTGGCAAGGGCCTGATGCAGGGTGGCGAAGCCCTGTCCGGAGATCACCCGTTCCACCGAAACCCGGGGATATTTATATTTAACCGTCCGCAGGATTTGCCGTTCGAGATCATCCGCCGGGGCAAAGCCGACATGGCCGCCTTCGCTGGTCAGCACTTTCCAGCCATCGTCACCAACAGCGGTTATCGCCGCGACACCAATGCCGGTACCGGGGCCAAGAACAATCTTGTTGCCGCCCTCCTGTATGGCCCCCGGGCCGATTTTCAACAGATCATCCTCGCCAAGGCAGGGCAGGGCACTGGCAATCGCCTCAAAATCATTCAATAGCGTGACCTGATCCATAGTGAGGTCAGCCGCGAGTGACGAGCGCCGGAAAGCCCACGGACAGTTGGTCATCCGGACCTGATCACCGACCACCGGCCCGGCCACAGCAATAGAGGCCATGCGGGGCCGGGCGCCTGTTTGCGAAAGATAGGCCGCAACCGCTGCCTGAAGACTGTTATAATCCCCGGTCGACAGAATTTTTATCTGGCTCAAGCTTATCCTGTCCGCCAATTGCGCTAAGGCAAAACGGGCATTGGTTCCGCCAATATCTGCCACCAGTACGGGGCTGTCACCGGTCACAGCTCATTCCCCCAGGTAAATATACCGGCACCATTTTCCGCCGAACCGACGGCATGGCGAAAGGCCCCGAACAGCTCCCGGCCCATACCGGTGTGATTTTCGGCCAGATCAACCTCTGCCGGGATACGTTTTTTCAGCACCTCCGCCGCAACATCAAGGGCAAGCCGTCCCGCCATGGCATCCAGTTCAATCATATCGCCGTCCTCAACAAGGCTGATCGGGCCGCCGTCCAAGGCTTCCGGGGTCAGATGTATCGCCGCCGGGACCTTGCCCGAGGCCCCGGACATCCGGCCATCGGTGACCAGCGCCACATGAAAGCCCCTGTCTTGCAACACGCCAAGCGGCGGGGTCAGTTTATGAAGCTCCGGCATGCCATTCGCTTTTGGCCCCTGAAAGCGCACAACGGCGACAAAATCCCGCTCCAGTTCGCCCCGTTCATAGGCCGCCAGCAAATCATCCTGAGAATTGAACACCAGCGCCGGGGCCGTGACTTTGCGGTGCTGTTCCTTTACCGCCGATGTCTTGATCATGGCCCGGCCCAGATTACCGTCCAGCCGTTTCATGCCGCCATCCGCACTGAAAGGGTCCGATGCCGGACGCAGAATGTTACGATCATGGCTGTGATCCGGACCCGCCTTCCAGACCACTTGACCATCATCAAGAAAGGCCTCTTTGCAATAGCTGTCAAGCCCCGGCCCCGTCACGGTTTTGACATCATCATGCAATAGTCCGGCGGCCCGCAATTCTGTCATCAGGTATGACATGCCACCCGCCGCCTGAAAATGATTGACATCCGCAAGGCCGTTAGGATAAATCCGCGCCAGCAGCGGCACCACATCCGACAGATCCGCCAGATCCTGCCAGTCCAGCCGCACTCCGGCAGCGTGACCGATCGCCATCAGATGCAGGCTGTGATTGGTTGAACCGCCGGTGGCCAGCAAACCAACCATACCATTGACCAGCGCCTTTTCATCAATAATCTCGCCCAGCGGCGGGCTGTCCTTGATCTGACGGACAGCGGCCCGGGTCATGGCCTCGCGCATTTCTGTCCCCGGATTGACAAAGCTGCTGCCCGGAAGATGCAGACCCATGATTTCCATCAGCATCTGGTTTGAATTGGCCGTGCCGTAAAAGGTACAGGTGCCGGGGCTGTGATAGGAGCGGCTTTCCGCCTCAAGAAGCCCGGCCCGGTCAATTTTTCCTTCGGCATAAAGCTGGCGGATACGGGCCTTTTCCGCATTGGGCAGGCCGGAGACCATCGGACCCGCCGGAACAAAAACCCCCGGCAGATGGCCAAAGGACAAGGCGCCGATCAAAAGCCCCGGGACGATCTTGTCACAAACCCCGAGGTAAAAGGCGCCGTCAAACATATCATGGCTGAGCGCAATGGCGGTCGCCATGGCGATCACATCACGGCTGAACAGGCTAAGCTCCATACCGGCCCGGCCCTGGGTGATGCCGTCACACATTGCCGGAACCCCGCCGGCAAACTGGGCAACGGCCCCCTGTGCGCGGGCCTCTGTCTTTATAATATCCGGGAAATCCCGGAAGGGCTGATGGGCCGACAGCATATCATTATAGGCCGAGACAATAGCATAATTGGCCTTCTCGTCCGTCCCGAGCGCCGCCTTGTCCTCCGGGCCGCAGGCGGCAAGGCCATGGGCCAGATTACCACAGGCAAGGGCGGCCCGGGGGCGGCCCTGTCCCCGGGCAGCAGAAATTTTACCGAGATAGGCCCGGCGGCTTTTCCGGCTGCGCTCAATAATCCGGTTGGTTATTTTCCTGAATATTGCATTCATATATTATATCCTTACGCGGCCCAATAGACGGACACCGGCGTTTTCTGCTGATTCAGGATAAAGCTCACCGGCTGCGCGGTTGATTTTGCGGCTCTGGCCTGTTGATAAATTTGCCATTTTTCCGCCCCGAAGATCAGCAGTTTGATCTCTCGCGATTGAAGCAGGGCCTTGCAGGTCATGGTCATGCGGGGGATTTCGCCCGCCCCGCGCCGGACCGGCTGACACAGCGCCTTACTGTCATTGTCAAGGGCCGCGGCCACATCGGCAGAATCCGGAAACAGTGACGCGCTATGCCCGTCCAGCCCCATGCCGAGCAGGACAATATCAAACGGTCGCGGCAGGTCCAAAAGCCGCTGTTCAGTCTCCGCCTGTCCGGCAGCAATATCATCCGGCGTGGATTTCAGACCGATAAAATTGGCCGCCGCCGCCCTGCCGGTCAGTAATGTCTGCCGCACCAGATTTTCATTGCTGTCAGGATGATCAGGCGCCACCCATCTTTCATCGCTCAGCCCGAACCATATCCTGTCCCAGGCGATATCCTGATCCGACATCATCCGGTAAAGCGCCCCGGGGGACGTGCCGCCGGACAACAGCATTGACGCCTGCCCCCGGCTTTCCAGCGCCGAAGACAGTCCGGTCATTACATCCTGCAACAAGTGCCGTAATAATGCGTCCCGGCTGTCAAATTTATAATCGCGGATCATATATCAGC